>JAURFP010000100.1 GCA_030834275.1 Burkholderiales bacterium
AATCTTGTAAGCCCAGAATCTTTTTCCTTCATTAGGCTGCTAGCTCCTCTACCGCGCAGTTAATATCGTCGAGATCGCTACGCTGTTCAAGAAATAGTTTTACAGCATCAACTTGATCTTGCGCAGTTTCAATTATGTTAAAACGCTTTTTGAAGTCGCCACTTTGTTCGATACTCGAGAGGTACCAACCTACATGTTTTCGTGCGATTCTTACTCCCGAGAACTCCCCATATAGGTTGTAAAGATTGGTCAGGTGCTCTACGAGTACCGCGAGCACCTCATCAACAGACGGTTTTGATAATTTTTTACCGGTTTCCAGAAAGTGGTTTATTTCTTGGAAAATCCATGGGTTTCCCTGCGCGGCACGACCTATCATGACTGCGTCTGCTTGGGTCTGCTCCAAAACTTTATTAGCTTTTTCCGGTGAATCAATATCACCATTCGCGATTACCGGAATACTTATGTGCGTTTTTGTCTCTGCAATACTGTCATACTCAGCACAACCATTAAAGAAATCGTTTCGCGTTCTCCCGTGAATCGTAAGGCAAGCAATTCCACTGGATTCCGCGACCTTGGCGATGGATACGATGTTTTTGCTTTCGTTATCCCAGCCAGTTCGAGTTTTAAGCGTGACCGGAATATTTACGGAATTCACGACAGCTTCTAAGATTTTTGCCACTAGCTTTTCGTCACGCATCAGCGCAGACCCAGAGGCAACCTTACACACTTTCTTCGCAGGGCAGCCCATATTTATATCAATAATATCTGCTCCCAAATCATAATTTGCGCGCGCTGCTTCAGCTAGTTGCGATGGGTCGGCGCCGGCTATTTGTACGATTATTGGATCCCTTTCGCCGGTATGGTCCAAACGGCTTGCTGATTTTTTAGTATTCCATAGCTTAGTGTCGGATGTGATCATCTCGGAGACCGCTGCTCCCGCTCCCAGTTTCCTACAAAGCGAGCGAAATGCTCGATCGGTCACCCCAGCCATGGGGGCTGCAATCGTTTTTGATGATATTTTATGGTTGCCTACGAACATCTGATCACTCTTTTGCGCTGAGACCAGATTTTAAATTATAAGTGGCGCAGAGTCTTTCGATTTAGTAACCAGGACCAAAGATGAGCTGTCGCAGCACCGCGCGTTTCAGAGACGGAGCTAAATCTAACGCCATTAGGCCCAGCCCTCTTATGGTGCCAAGCAAACTACTTTGATTTGAAAAAATGGTATTTAGGAATTTGGTGGCAGCTATGGTTTGTTTGCGATCTTTATTGCGCTCTCTCATGTAACGCGCGCTGAATTCGATGTTAGAAATATCGTCCAGTGTATTTTCTTTGCATAGCTGAGCGAGGGCCCACGCATCTCGGAGGCCTAAATTTAATCCTTGCGCAGCGATGGGGTGTAAGGCCTGAGATGCGTTACCCAAAACGATGATGCCGCTCTTTGATGCTTGGTCAGCGATCCGCATGCGCAGCGGGTATGACATTTTTTCCCTAGCTTCTAGAAACTGACCCGCCCTGTCACCAAACGCATCTTGTAGTCTCGATAAGAAACTTTCATCTGGCAGCTCCAAGATCTTCGCTGCATCGTCTTTTCCGCATGACCAAACAAACGCATATTCCTCTCCGCGGGGTAGAAGGGCGATTGGTCCGCTATCAGTAAATCTCTCAAACGCTCTGGAACTCGGGGTTGGTTTTGTTTTTACCAAGCCTACAATTGCTTGGTGGCCGTAATCCGTTTCACGGGTCGGAGCATCCCCGCGTAAATTAATTGATCCACCGTCGGCAATAATCACAAGATCAGCGGTAATCTTTTCTACAGTCGTTTCCGATTCAATAGAAATGGTTTTGGGGTTGGATGGGTCGTTATCAACGCATGCAACTTTCATTCCATGCAGTATTTCGATAGATCTTTCTTTGATTTCTGAGTAGAGGTTTTGATAGAAATCGTTGAACCGTTGACCAAAATTCCAGCACCTGCAAGTGGGGATGAGCCTCCTCCTGCTGAACCCGATATTACAATCTGGCCATTTGATTGAGTTGTGATTGAAATTCCACCTT
>JAURFP010000101.1 GCA_030834275.1 Burkholderiales bacterium
CCGCGATAGAAGCGTTGGATGACCGCAGTCGAGACATCATTCAATCACGCTGGTTAAATGAAAACGATCAAGCTACTCTCCACGAGCTTGCTGATAAATACGAAATTTCGGCGGAAAGAGTGAGGCAGATTGAAGCACAAGCAATGAAAAAAATGCGTAACTCGATCGAGGCAAATAATTAAAGCGATTTAATCATCTGTCTTCGATCGATGAATGCTTGGCCGCATAGACGTCACTCATTCAACAAAGTCTGCAAATCCTCTAGAATCTCTTCAGCGGGCTTTCCATAGGGAACAAACAACCTGATCCTACCAAGTTTATCGAAGACAAACGTTCCTGTTGAGTGATCGACCGAATATCGGCCAGGTTTTGTCGTTTCTACCCGCTGAAAAATGACCTTAAACTCTTTAGCAGTAGTAGAAACATCGTCTATTGAGCCAGTAAGCCCAACAAATTTTGGGTCAAAAGCTTTCAAATAAGTCTCAAGTTTAGGAGGAGTATCCCTTTCTGGGTCTAGCGTAACAAATACAAACCGAATCTCATCAGCGGATTCCCCCATTTTCTGGGAAATAGATTTAAATTCAGAGAGTGTAGCCGGACAAAAATCTGGGCAGTGGGTATAGCCAAAAAAGACAACGACAACCTTACCTCGAAAATCCGCTAACGTTCGCAGCCTCCCCTTTTGATCCAGCAGAGAGAAATCTCGAGCAAAATTCGCCCCCGTGATGTCTGTAGCGTTAAAACGCTGAGGAGACTCGGTTTTCTCACAGCCCAAGAGTAGAGTTACGAGAACTAAAAATACTGCGACTTTACTTGCGTATCGAGAATAATTAGCATCCATTACAGCAGAAAGTAGTGGTCTATCAGGAGGGCAAGAAAAATCAACGATAAGTAAAGTATCGAATAACGAAACGTAGCCTGAGCAAGTTGATCGCTGTATGACTTCCAAATCTTATAAGAGTAACGAAGGAACACCCCTCCAAGAACTAAGGAAGCCAGACCATAAAACCACCCACTCATTCGGACGGCAAAAGGTAAAAGCGAGACAACGACCATGATAACCGTATACAAAAAGACATGAAGACGCGTAAATGCGTCACCATGTGTCACCGGCAGCATAGGCACGTCGGCCTTCGCATACTCATCCTTCCTGTACAAAGCAAGTGCCCAGAAATGTGGCGGGGTCCACGCGAAAATAATGAGGAATAGCAGCAATGGTTCATACGTAACCTCCCCGGTAACTGCAGCCCAACCTAAAACAGGTGGCATCGCACCCGAGGCTCCGCCGATAACAATATTCTGCGGCGTAAGAGGTTTTAATATAATCGTGTACACGATGGCATAACCGAGAAAAGTCCCAAGCGTTAGCCACATCGTCAATGGGTTCACAAAAACGAATAACAAGTAAAGACCAAGTCCTCCAACGACAACCGAAACCAACAGCGTCTCAGTAACAGTTACCGTTCCGAGTGGGAGTGGTCGCGCACGCGTTCGCGCCATAACGGCATCTATTTTTTGCTCTACAAGGCAGTTCACTGCAGCGGCTGCACCAGCTACTAGCCAAATCCCAATCGAACCGATAAAGATCACGTCTAAGGGCGCGAGAGTGTGCTGCGCTAAAAGCATGCCGATCAAAGCAGTGAATACAATTAACATGACGACCCGGGGCTTGGTAAGCCTCACATACTGGTCTAGTTTTTGAAAAAGAGATCCGCTTT
>JAURFP010000102.1 GCA_030834275.1 Burkholderiales bacterium
ACGATGCTACACGCATCATGGCATATTCAGCTAAGTACGCGTCAAGCTTTTACGGTCCGTTTAGGGATGCCGTAGGGTCGGCTGCGAACCTCGGGAAAAGTAGCAAAGAGACATACCAAATTAATCCAGCCAATGTCGATGAGGCAATTTGGGAAATTGGGCTTGATTTGTCTGAGGGTGCAGATATGGTGATGGTTAAGCCAGGTATGCCGTATCTCGACGTGGTCCGCATGGTCAAAGAGAAATTTAAAACTCCAACATTCGTGTACCAGGTCAGTGGAGAATATGCGATGCTCAAAGCTGCTTTTCAAAATGGTTGGCTAGATGAGGCAAAGTGTGTTGCCGAATCTCTTTTATGTTTCAAGCGCGCTGGGGCAGATGGAATTCTCACGTATTTCGCGCTTGATATTGCCCGTGCCCTCAGAGAGAAATAATGTACTTATCCCCTCTGAATTAGTTGAGGGGAAGGTCTCCGAGCAAACCCTCTGCCTTAGGAATATTTTCATCATACAGGTACTCCTCTATACCTACTGAAGAGTCCTGCGTGGGGAGGCCACTAGAGGGGTCGATTAATACTTTTGTAATACCCTCAGGGGTCTCCGAGCTATCTTCGTCGGGGATGCCGTTTAGCGCGACGCGCATGTAGTCTATCCAGATGGGTAGTGCAGCTCGCGACCCAGTTTCTTTTTCCCCCAGCGGGCCGGGTTGGTCCTTGCCAACCCAAGTAATTGCGACTAGATCTTTTTGGAAACCGGCAAACCAAGCGTCAACATTGTCGTTTGTCGTTCCAGTCTTTCCCTTGAGGTCTCTTCTTCCCAACCCCTTCGCCCTAACTCCCGTACCACTTTGAACAACATCAGCCAGCATGGAATTCATAGTAAATGCGTTCCTCGGATCAATTGCCCTGACAGGCATAGTTTTTGAGCGGCGGTTTGTCGTGGCAAAAACTAAACCGCCGTCGATGTCTTCAACACGATTTATAAAGTAGGGCTGAATCAGGAATCCGCCATTTGCGAAAACGCTATATGCCCGGGCCAGAATTAAAGGACTTGCGGAACCCGCCCCAAGCGCTGTCGTGAGGTATGGGGGATGATCTTTTCGGTTAAATCCAAATTTTGTTATGTAATCCCTCGCGTACTCAGGCGTTATAGCTTGAAGAATGCGGATGGCAACTAGATTTTTAGATTTCTTCAGCGCGTAGCGCAGGGATATCGGCCCGTCATATTCGTCATCGTAGTTTTTCGGTTCCCAAACTTGAAAGCCAGTTTGGCTCTCGTGTATTTCGATGGGGACGTCGTCTATTATGGATGCTGGTGTAAAACCTCGTTCGAGCGCAGCAGAATACACGAAGGGCTTGAAGCTGGATCCAGGTTGGCGCATCGATTGCGTAGCATGATTAAATTTATTTTTATAGTAGTTGTATCCGCCAACCAGCGCGACTATAGCACCATTCTGCGGATTAATAGAAACTAGGGCACCTTCCGCAACTGGTAGTTGAGATAGCTTCCACCCATCTTTTTCATATTGTTGGACGTAAACTAAATCGCCTCGCCTAAGAATGACATTTTGCGAATCTCCAGCGTTAGCTAGAAATAAGAACTCTAGATCGGATCCATTTATGGTTTT
>JAURFP010000103.1 GCA_030834275.1 Burkholderiales bacterium
AAAATCTGTGTTGGTTAGAATCTTACTGTCGCTACTGTGGGCCTTGCATTTTCTGCCACGTCCGATTCTTGCGATGTTGGGTGCAATAGCCGGCATCCTATTTATGATTCTTGGTCGCGAGCGAAGGCGTGTAGTTGATACCAACCTCGAACTCTGTTTTCCTCTTAAATCCAAATCCGATCTAAGGAAACTGAGAAAAAAACATTTTGTTTCCCTTGGTAAAGCGATTGCCGAAAGCACGATCGCCTGGTGGGGCAGCAAAAGGCGTATCAGGAAACTAGCTTCTATCGAAGGGAAAAATTTTCTTGACGATGCACTCAGACAAGCGCCAGTCATCGTTCTAGCTCCCCATTTCATTGGCGTTGAAATATTGGCGATCCGTCTATCGATGGAGGAAAATGCTCAATCGATGTACAGCCAGCAGAAGAACCCCGTCTTTAATAATTTTCTTAAATCGCGACGAACGCGCTTTAAAGATATTCGTCTAGTCTCAAGGCAAGATGGGATTAAAGAAGTTGTAAGATCTTTAAAAGCGCGTCTACCACTATTTTTTCTACCTGATATGGATTTCGGCAGTAAAGACTCGATCTTTGTTCCTTTTTTTGGCGTAGAGGCTGCCACTATAGATGCCGTTCCAAGGCTCGCGTCTCTCACGAAGGCAAAAATCATTCCGGTAACGATTCGGAGAGACCAGAAGACGAATAAATACGTAATAAAATTCACACCAGCGTGGGGCAATTACCCTAGCGGAGATCTCCGCGCTGATACTAGAAATATGAACGAATTTATTGAGGAATGTGTACTTGCATCCCCTGAGCAGTACTACTGGGTTCACAAGAGATTCAAAACACGCCCAATTGGCGAGGAACCTGTGTATGGATAGGAAAGCCATTCCAGGCTCGTTGGACGTCGCCATAACTTTACTGCAAGATTCCGACAAAGAAACAGTTTGCAAACTCGCCAGAGAGATTTGGTACCTCCATTATCCAGGCATCATTACAGTCAAGCAAATTGACTATATGCTTGAGCAACGATATCAACCCAGCGAAATTCATAACACGCTGAATCGGCCGATAAGCTGTTGGTTCAAAGCTTCCATAAAAGATCAGTTATGTGGTTTCGCGCAGTGTGAAGGTGATGACAAAAATCAGAGCGTAAAACTAGACAAGATTTACGTTCACCCAAGGTATCAAAGATATGGTGTCGGCAAATCTTTAATCGAATATGTCGATAAATTTTTTCATGCTCGAAACTACTCTTCGTTATACTTACAAGTCAATAAAGGCAACAAAACATCGATCGACTTTTATAAGAAAACTGGTTTCAAATTAGCAAGAGAAATTGTTGTGGAGATCGGCGAAGGGTTTGTAATGGACGACTACGTTTTTCGTAAGCGCCTTGGGGGCCACTGACATAATGCTACTTAAGTTCACAAAGATGGAGGGGGCTGGAAACGATTTCATAGTCGTGAATGCAATTGATTCACCGTTCCATCTCAACAAAGAACAAATCCAAAAATTAGCGAATCGTCATTTCGGCATTGGTTTTGATCAATTGCTTGTAGTTGAGGCAGCGGAGAACCCTCAGGCG
>JAURFP010000104.1 GCA_030834275.1 Burkholderiales bacterium
ATCGAATTTCGTTGCTATTCATAAAGATTTTGTTAACTCAGTTAAAAAATTTTCATTATCCAGAAAGCTAATGTTAGTCCTCTCCACCCAAAATCCGACGAACCAATGACTGATCAAATCCCCTGCTCTGCATAAACCTCGCTTGCCTGCCTCGCTCCGACAGGCTAACAGGCAAAACTCCAAATTTTTTTTTCCAAATAGTTTTAGCGATTAGTTCTTCATCCCGACTAAGCAGTTCTTTTGCAAGACTGATTCCGGACTCCGAAACTCCTTTCTCTTCGAGCTCACGCAGTATTTTTAGACAGCCAAACCGATTCCTTCTAGATCGAATCAGCACCTCAACGAATCGATCCTCATTTAACCAATCTTTTTTCTCAAAGTCATTCAGGAGATTTTCAATATCCTCAGGGTCACCGCCCTTATCAATCAACCTTATACGCAATTCGAGCCGACTGTACTCCCTACGGCTTAAGGTTTTTAACGCAAAGGTTTCTAGATATTTGTACTCCACACCGACCAACAAAACCGTCTATAAAAAAATCACTCGGCCGGCTCTTGTGCAGCAGCTTCTTTTTCACCAATCAAGCGAACCCCAACTGCTTCGCGCACCTTATTCTCGATCTCAAGAGATAACGCGGGATTTTGTTTCAAATATTCTCTAACGTTGTCTTTTCCTTGACCGATCCTGTCGCTACCGTAACTGTACCAAGCCCCAGCTTTATCGATGATTTTGTGCTGAACTCCTAAATCAATTACCTCTCCCTCTCGCGATATTCCCTCTCCATATAGGATATCGAACTCGGCCTGGCGGAACGGTGGGGCTACTTTATTTTTGACGACCTTTGCGCGAGTCTCATTTCCGGCAACCTCGTCACCTTTTTTGATCGCACCAATACGCCGAATATCGATTCTTACCGAAGAATAAAACTTAAGCGCATTTCCCCCGGTTGTGGTCTCAGGGTTACCAAACATAACGCCAATCTTCATACGAATCTGATTAATGAAAATTACGAGTGTATTTGAGCGTTTTATGTTCGCAGTCAACTTACGAAGAGCCTGAGACATTAATCTCGCCTGAAGGCCCATCTGAGGCTCTCCCATCTCACCCTCGATCTCCGCTCTCGGGGTAAGCGCGGCCACAGAGTCAATCACAACAACGTCTACTGAGCTTGATCGCACTAACATATCTGCTATCTCGAGCGCTTGTTCCCCGTTATCTGGCTGGGAAATTAACAGCTCATCGATGTTCACGCCTAATTTCGCAGCATATTCAGGATCCAGAGCGTGCTCGGCGTCTATAAAAGCAGCTGCACCTCCTATTTTTTGCATCTCGGCAATCACTGACAAGGTCAACGTCGTCTTTCCAGATGACTCAGGCCCGTAAATTTCTACAACCCTCCCACGCGGGAGACCCCCAATACCCAGAGCGATATCAAGCCCAAGAGATCCCGTGGAAACTACCTTGAGATCTGGAGAAATTTCCTGTTCCCCCAATCGCATGATCGATCCTTTTCCAAACTGCT
>JAURFP010000105.1 GCA_030834275.1 Burkholderiales bacterium
ACTCTTTGTTGCCGGTCGATCCTTACTTCAGGTGGGAGACCAGGTCCAGTTCCAACCTATTTCAATGTCCGATTTCACAAAATTCAACAGGGTGTCTACTAAAAAACTGTGAGGAAAGCAACGATTACAGTTTTGAGACCTGGAGTCTGTAGCACCATTCAGGATTTAGGCCGGTTTGGCTATCAAGATCAGGGAGTTTCTCCGTCGGGAGCTTTGGATCCTGTCTCGCTCAAGACCGCTAACGCGTTAGTAGGGAACGATCTGAGCGCAGCGGCAATTGAAATGGTTCAGGTTGGAGCAAAAATAGCATTAAAGGGTGGACTGGTAATCGCCTTTGCAGGTGGTGTTTGTGCGCCAGAAATTTCAGGGGTGCCTTTACCAATGCTCAGGCCAATTTTTGTATTGGTTGACGTGGTGATTGATATTGGTCAAGTCACAAACGGAAACGTTGTATACATGTCAGTTCGTGGTGGTATTTGCGTTGACAAAGTTTTCGCTAGTAGATCTACCCATCTTGGGACAAAGACTGGTGGGTTAAATGGAGTTGCTCTTCGAGTTGGGGATCAGCTTTCCGTATCAGTCGCTAAAATAAAGAAGCGTGATTTAGTCGATCGGGGCGTAACTTTTTTTCGCGACGATGTTGGTACGCCTCCGTGGAGTATTCGTCCCACTGTCGAGCTGCCCAGCGAGGTAACTGACATACGTTTTATCCCGAGCAAAATCTTTCAATCGTTGGAAAAAGTAGATCAGCAAAAATTTTTAGATACCGATTTTGTGCTCAGTCCAACATCGAATCGTATGGGATATCGGTTGATGGGAAATGCTCTTAAATTAGACGACAGCGCAAATATGAAATCGAGACCTGTATGCGTCGGGACTATACAGGTCCCCCCAGATGGCCAACCAATTGTGCTTATGGCCGAGCGTCAAACAACGGGTGGGTATCCCAGCGTTGGCGAGATAATCACGGTGGACTTATTTCGGTTCGCTCAGGCTAGAGTTGGGCAGACCGTTAGATTTATCCCCGTTTCGGTCGAGGTTGCTCAGGACGGAGTAGTACGATTAGAGAAGGAAATGAAAACCTTATTTGACAGTATCAGTCAGCGTATGAGGGAATTGCTAGTATGAATAAATCAATCGACTTCAACTGTGATTTAGGTGAGTACTGCTCTCCAGATCAAGAGGAAAAAGAAAAAACGATCCTTCGCTACATCAGTTCCGCAAATATAGCCTGTGGGGCGCACGCGGGTAACGATGAATCGATTTATAAAACAATGCTCCATGCGAAGTCCCTCGGGGTATCAGTTGGCGCGCACCCATCCTTTCCAGATCGAGAAAACTTCGGACGAACAGAGATGTTTTTGCCGCTTGAGGAACTTGAGTCTGTTGTTTATGAGCAGCTACACAATTTTTTAAATATTGCATCCTCAGCT
>JAURFP010000106.1 GCA_030834275.1 Burkholderiales bacterium
TGCGTAATCTTTAGAGTTAAAAATTGCCGACCCCGCTACAAAGGTATCGGCACCTGCAGCCCCGACGGCACCAATATTATCAACCTTGATCCCCCCATCGACCTCTAACCAAACCTCGGGCTTTATCCGATCAATCATCTCACGAACCCTCGCAATCTTATCTATCGATGACGGTATAAAACTCTGCCCACCGAAACCAGGGTTTACTGACATGATTAACACGAGATCAAGTTTCTCAAGAATCCACTCTAGGGCTGATAACTGTGAAGCCGGGTTCAACGCAAGTCCCACCTTACAGCCATTTGCACGGATCAATTCAATCGTGCGATCCACGTGCCTCGAAGCCTCAGGGTGGAAACTAATAATATCCGCTCCAGCTTTCGCAAATTGAACAGCCAGTTCATCAACGGGTTCAACCATCAAGTGCACATCGATTGGCACTTGCACATGCGGTCGGATAGCGCTACAGACGAGCGGCCCGACGGTGAGGTTCGGCACGTAGTGGTTATCCATGACATCAAAGTGAATAATATCTGCGCCTGCATCAACGACTGAACAGACCTCATCCCCAAGTCTCGAAAAATCAGCAGACAAAATACTGGGGGCGATTCGATATTCTTTCATGTGGTAACCCTTAGGCAAAACGACGGTTGGTATGTTGTGATTGTATCGAAAGCGGAACCAAATAAAAACCTAAGTGCCCTACGTTGTAAAATGAAAAAGTATTTGGGAAAGGAAACCACGAATGACGTACAAAATAGCCGTGCTAGCCGAGTCGGCTTTCATACCAGAGCAGTCATCTCCAGAACAACAGCATTATTTCTTCGCCTACTCTATACAAATTAAAAACGTAGGATCGGTCCCAGCGAGACTCCTGAGTCGTCATTGGATTATCACGGATGGAAACGACCAGGTGAGTGAGGTGAGAGGCGATGGTGTCGTTGGCGAACAACCCCGATTGGAGCCTGGTGAAACGTTTGAGTACTCAAGTGCAGCCGCGATCAAGACGCCACGCGGATCTATGGAAGGCTCGTATCAACTGGTGGCGGATGATGGCGAAGAATTTGAAGCCGAGATTCCAAAGTTTGATCTAGATGCCCACCGTGCATTACATTAAGGTTCATTTCTTCTTTTTGGGTAGTGTCCACCAAACGATAAAAATGAATAAGCCGAGTCCGATAGCAAGCTCGAGAAAAACCCAAAACATTTCTTTACTCCGATAACGTTATTGCTGTGAAGTTTACTCTATCTTCGAAAAACATCACCGCGATACTCCTGACAGCAATGATTGCTGCATGCGCAATCAAGAAAGATACGAAGCACGAACCA
>JAURFP010000107.1 GCA_030834275.1 Burkholderiales bacterium
GGCACACTTCCCGTACACACCGTGGGATCCGACGTTGCAATCACTCCCGCCACCAAGGGATCTACCGTTACCGTAAGCGTACTGGAAGTCGCCGTACAGTTGTACTGATCCTTAACCGTGACCGTGTAGCCCGTGGTCGTGGTAGGAGTAACCGTCGTGGGACTTACCGTAGCCGTATTGCTCCAGGTGTAGGTATATCCTCCTGAGCCTGTTGCAGAAGCCGTCAAAGTAACCGTCGCTCCAGCAGGAATGCTGGTAGAGGGGTTCGCTGTGGCCGTTACCGTAGGCAAGGCTCGAGCTGTCTTTAAAACCCCCGTGGTATACACCACCGTATTGTTGGGGTCTGTCAAATCCCGAACCCCACGGCGGTAATACAGCGTACCCCCTGCCTGCATCGTTGCAGAGAAGGAAAGCGTAGTGCCCGTCTCCCCTGTAAGCGTAGTGGCTGAAGAGAAATCTGCATTGGCCGAAGACTGCCAGTTGTAAACGTAGTTGCCGCTGATACCCGATCCCCCACTCGCTGGCGTGGCATCTGTGATGGTCGTAGGTGTAGATCCCACACACACGTTCTGTGTGCCGCTGATCACTCCTGCATCCAAGGCCGCTACGTTGACCGTGACCGTAGCTGACTTGGTACAGCCATTGGCATCCGTTCCTGTGACTGTATAGGTCGTCTGTGCCGTAGGGTTCGCCGATACGGAGTTCCCCGTAGTAGCTCCCAACGTGTTGCTTCCGGTCTCGGTCCATGCATAGGACGTAGCTCCCGTTGCTGTCAAAGTCGTAGTTCCTCCTGAGGGAACCGTAGATGGAGAGGCGCTTACCGTAACGTTGGGAAGCTGATCAATGCTATAGGTGATAACATTAGAATAACCTAAAATCCCCGCATTGGTCACCTTGCGTCGGAAGTAGGTCGTCGTGGTAATGGCCTGTACCGGTGTGTAGGTCGGCTGATCCGCTCCCGTGATATCCGTAAAGCCCGCCGTCGCACTGGTGGTGCTCTTCTCCCACTGATAGGTATACCCCGTGCCGGTACCCCCGCTCGCCGAAGACGTGCTGGTCAAGGCCGCTGGCACACTTCCCGTACACACCGTGGGATCCGACGTTGCAATCACTCCCGCCACCAAGGGATCTACCGTTACCGTAAG
>JAURFP010000108.1 GCA_030834275.1 Burkholderiales bacterium
TGACCTACTTGCCTACTTCCTTATCTCTTGAGTCGCTATCGCACTCAGCATCATTCTCTTGCCTATCCTGAAGGCAATTGATGATCTCATCGTTTATTTGGTCAATGTCTTTTTCCTGTTCGAGTTTTTCGTTGTTCGCTCGATCGAGCGCGTAATCGATGCTATCTTTCATTTCCGTTGCCTCAGCGCTGACACTTAGCAGCAGAAAACCCAAAGTAAAAATCCACTTCATCACAATCTCCTTACACGCCAATAGTTCGTTAATTTGCGCTTAAGTAAAAGTCTAACCGCTGATAGCCTTTAACCAGGTCTTTAGTGTTATTAAATTAACTGCGCCTTTGTTTAATCCTTCACCATAACGACTTCGAGATAGTCAGCCCCGACCACTAAGGTTGCATCCTCAGATACATTGAACTTATTCAATATTTGTCGCAGCTTTTGAATAAGCTCTTGCCGCTTGTTAGTCTCTAGATTTTTTAGAGCGGACATCAAAGGACCAAAGTTTTTTGTGAACACTTCTATCCAATGATCTACACTTTCGTAGCGAAAATACGCCGTACGCTTTTTATGTTGAACCATTTGACAACGCGAACCGAATAGTTCATTCAGAAAAGTTTCTCGACCCCAATCAATTGGCGAATTAGGCAATTTCGGTAAATTAGAGAAGCCGGCCAAGACAGAAAACGCCTCTCCCCAAAAACCTTCAGGAACCCAATTGCCAAGCGCCACTTTTCCACCGGGTTTACAAACCCTCATTAGCTCATTTGATGCCTGAATTGGATCGGGTGAAAACATCACACCAAAAATAGAGAAAACTCTGTCGAAAAAATTGTCCTCAAAGGGCATCTGTTCGCAATCCGATACAGAAAAATCGACCGATAACCCTTCGGCAATCGCCCTCGCTTTTGCTCGGTCTATTAAAGCCGGAACATAATCAATACCGTATGCAACGCAATTACGTCTCGCCGCGGATAACG
>JAURFP010000109.1 GCA_030834275.1 Burkholderiales bacterium
ATGACCTCTGGTTTGGCATAAACATGTGCCACCGCATAATTCCATGTCGGTAAGTTTGGGTGTGATTTGTACCAATAAGGAGAAATGTACCCATGCGGGCCATGAAAAATGAAAAGCACCTCGTCACCTTGGCCCAAAAGTTTGCTGATAGCATTCGCCTTGGCGACATGACCTTCGAGCAAGAATCTCTCTCGATCCAACTTAATCGGAATATGGGTGATAATCGGCTTATCGTTTTGAGATGTGACCACAGTCGCAAAGGGGTTTGACGAAATAAGTTGTTCCAATCTCTTTGAGTCGGTAACTTCGAAGTGCCGAGGAGTGTAGATCATAAATCCCCTTCAACGTATTTATTGATTTCGTCGAGACGTTCAGGAGTCCCAATGTCTGACCAAAAGCCACGGTGGTGCTCGGCAGACACTTTGTCGGAAGCCGAGAGATCTCTTAGCACCGTACCTAGCCCCACCCTGTTGTCCACATGTTCTTTAAGAAAGATATCCGATCGATAGATTCCCATACCAGTGAAAGTCATAGGCTTTCCTTCTTCGGATAATTTCCCAGCTTCAAACCGAAAATCGCCATCGCGATTATGCTCGGGGTTATCTACCAAAATTATGTGCGCAGCGTATTGAGTCGATGAACTTAGGTTATTCGCGTGGATAAAAAAATTAGCATAATCATAGTCCGAGAAAATATCTGCATTTATGACTGGAAAAATAGGGGAATTGATAAGGCTCAATGCGTTGGCAATACCGCCGGCGGTTTCTAATGCGTTAGTCTCCTTTGAAAAAACAATTTCTAGGCCCGAGATTGGATGATGTTTCACATGAGAGATGATTTGTTGTGCTTTGTAGGCGACATTGACGACTATCCTCGT
>JAURFP010000010.1 GCA_030834275.1 Burkholderiales bacterium
AAAAAGGCAGCAGCTGGAAAACCGAAAAAGGCAGCAGCTGGAAAACCGAAAAAGGCAGCAGCTGGAAAACCGAAAAAGGCAGCAGCTGGAAAACCGAAAAAACGATCCTAAGACCTAAACATCCAAATTTCTTGCTCCGAGAGCGTTGCCTTCTATGAATGCCCTTCTGGGCTCCACTAGGTCACCCATTAATGTCGTAAAAATATTGTCTGCTGATATGGCGTCTTCTATTTGGGTCTTCAGCAAACGGCGGCTTCCGGGGTCCATAGTGGTTTCCCAAAGTTGGTCTGGGTTCATCTCGCCGAGGCCCTTATAGCGTTGCACGCTAATGCTTTTCTTGGTTTCGTCTAAAATCCAATCAAGGCCTTCCTTAAAACTACTGACCGACGCCTCTTTGTCTTTTCTTTTGACAACGGCCCCCGCGTGCACCAACTTTTCTGTGAGCGACGCGGCTTTTTGAATCTGCGACATTTCACCAGATTCTAGGAAGTCTTTGTCCAGCATGGTAATAAACTGGTTTCCGTGAAGCGTTCTAGTAATACGTAAAACAGAGGCCCCGGTTTCCTCGTCATTAATTTTTTCTACGATCAATGATGGATCATCGATCGCATTCGTTAAAGCGGTTGCGCTGTTGTCAGCGTCATCTTCGCTACTCAAGGACACATTGGTTCCTCGCAGCAAAGCTGCCAATACGCTCCGATCTATACGACGCGACGCTCGATTGATAATCGCTTCTGCCAGAATATACGAACGAGCGATCTCTCCCATTGCTTCCTCTGGAAGTGGCTCAGCATTTTTTCCCGGGATGAACGTCGAATCTTTTAGCGCTATTGAAAGTGTATAGTCGTTAAGTTCCTGTTCATCTTTCAGGTATCGCTCATCTCTACCATGCTTGACTTTAAATAGTGGGGGTTGGGCTATGTATATATGTCCGCCCTCAATCAGCTCCGGCATCTGCCGGTAAAAGAACGTTAGTAACAGTGTTCTAATGTGGGATCCGTCGACATCTGCATCCGTCATGATGATTATTCGATGGTAGCGTAGTTTTTCCGGGTTATATTCTTCCTTCCCTATCCCTGTTCCCAGCGCCGTGATAAGCGCGGTTATTTCTTGAGATGACAGTAGTTTTTCGAAGCGCGCCTTCTCTACATTCAATATTTTTCCTTTAAGGGGCAGAATCGCCTGAAACTTTCGATCCCTTCCCTGCTTGGCTGACCCCCCTGCCGAATCTCCCTCTACAAGATATATTTCACAAAGGGATGGGTCTTTTTCCTGACAATCTGCCAGCTTACCCGGTAATCCTAGACCATCTAACACACCTTTTCGTCGAGTCATTTCTCGAGCTTTTCTAGCGGCCTCTCTCGCTCTCGCGGCATCTATAATCTTGCTAGCTACTATTTTTGCCTCTGTCGGGTTTTCGAGTAACCATTCGCCGAGCTTCCTGTTTACTGCCTCCTCTACCACGGGTCTGACTTCCGAAGAGACCAATTTATCTTTCGTTTGAGATGAAAATTTCGGGTCGGGGACTTTGACTGATAGTACGCATGCCAGCCCTTCTCTCATATCGTCGCCAGTTGTATCTACTTTCGCTTTTTTGGCTAACTCATTAGCTTCGATATATTGATTTAGTGTGCGCGTCATCGCGCTGCGAAGCGCGGTCAAGTGTGTGCCGCCATCTCGTTGTGGTATGTTATTTGTGAAACATAAGACCTGTTCTTGATACGAATCATTCCACTGTATCGCGATCTCCGCGGTTATCCCGTCCTGCTCATACTCAGCATGAAATACGTTTTTATGTAGAACGTTCTTAGACTTGTTAATAAAGTCTACAAATCCACTCACCCCACCTTCAAAGTTGAAGACTTCGTTTTTACCTGCTCTTTCATCAATGAGATTAATCTTGACCCCATTATTTAGGAACGATAATTCACGAAGTCTTTTAGCTAATATATCGTAATGAAATTCAACCTCCTTAAAGGTCTCAGTGCTCGGCAAAAAATGGATTTCTGTCCCTGTCTTATCACTTTTTCCCGTCTGCATTAGTGGTCCATCGGGAGCACCATTTGTAAAAGACATTTCATACAGGGTGCCGTTTCTTCGAATCCTCATATTAAGTTTCGTCGATAAAGCGTTAACAACCGATACCCCCACGCCATGTAATCCACCCGAAATCTTGTACGAATTGTTATCGAATTTCCCGCCAGCGTGTAAGACGGTCATGACGATCTCTGGTGTGGATCTCCCTTCTTCATCATCTGGGTGGACATCCGTAGGTATCCCCCTGCCGTTATCTGAAACTGTTATGGAGTTATCTGTATGGATTACTATTTTTATTTCATCACAGTGTCCTGCTAGTGCCTCGTCTATAGAATTATCCACCACCTCGAATACCATATGGTGTAAACCAGTGCCGTCGCTGGTGTCGCCGATATACATCCCTGGCCTTTTTCTTACCGCCTCGAGTCCTTTTAGTACCTTGATACTATCGGCGTTATATTCGTTGCTAGCTTCCATTTATTTTCCTATTTCAAATTCTCATTGGCATAACGACATACTTGAAGGATGAATCTTTCTCTACCGTTATGAGCATGCTGGTGTTCGAATCGCCTAGTTGGCATTTGACCTTTTCTATCGACAGATTATTCAAGCAATCTAGGAGGTAATTAACATTAAAACCTATGTCTATCGGTTCGCCGCTGTAGTCCACTTCGAGCTCTTCCTCCGCCTCTTCCTGCTCTGTGTTGTTACATACGATCTTTAATTTATCTTTTGTAAGCACCCATCGTACACCTCTGAACTTTTCATTAGATAGGATTGATGCTCTCTGTAAAGCTTGCTGAAGTGCTTCTTTTTCTATCTCTAGTTCGTTGTTTAGATTCGTAGGTATAACTCTCTTGTAATCTGGGAAATTTCCATCCACCAACTTTGAGTCCAATGTGATTCCTGAAAAATTGGTACTAATTTGATTTTCGGTGATTTGTATTTCCACTGGAGAGTCATCATCCGACAATAACTTAACGAGCTCTAGTACAGTTTTTCTTGGAACTATAACGCTGATATTGCTAATCTTCTGCGCGGCTTCCGTAGATATATGACACAGTCTGTGTCCGTCAGTGGCTACCAACGTGATATTTTTTTCTTCACAAACCAACAACAAACCATTTAAATAATAGCGAATATCTTGCTGCGCCATCGCGTATTGCACCTGTTGCAGCATATTTTTTAGTATGCCCTGCTGAAGCGTTATCTTTTCGATAGATCCTTTAGGCTGTTGTTTGATTAATGGAAAATCTTTCACTGGCAATGTCTGTAAGTTAAATCTACTTTTCCCAGCTCTTAGCACCGCTTTAGACTCATTAGATTCTATTGATATAGAAGATTTCTCTGGTAGGGATCTGAGAATATCCTGGAGTTTTCGAGCAGATATTGTCATCTCCATTTCTGGTAACGAGTCAGTTGTTTTTTCTGCTGTAGCAATTTGTATCTCTAGATCAGTAGCTATAAGTTCTAGTAGTTTATCTTTAGATCTCAGCAAAACATTCGATAGTATTGGTAATGTGTGTCGGCGTTCTACGATACCCGTTACCACCTGTAATGGTTTTAACAATTCGTTTCTATATATGTTGAATTTACTCATATAAAACCTTAGTGATATTAATAGTGAAAGCGGATTTTGTTCGTAACATCAATAACTACATAATTTTCAAAGTAAAAAGCTTCTTAGTTATGAAATGATTTATTGTTGGTGTCGAAGTATGAATTGTTGATGAAATAAACAAGCCAAATTTTTTATTCATTTGTTAAATATCTATGCGAAGCTTATCAACAGGGTTATGCACCATATTTACCCAATACTCACGCACGAAGTATCTGTATCAAAGCGTTGAAATCCCTATTTGTGTCACTTCCAGATTGTCTGAGTTCATTAACTTTTCGACAGGCATGTAAAACGGTGGTGTGATCTCGGCCGCCAAAAGCCTCTCCTATATCTGGAAGGCTTAGGTTGGTCAGCTCCTTTGATAAGGCCATAGCCACTTGTCGGGGCCGAGCGACTGATCTCGCCCGTTTTTTAGAGAACATGTCTGACACTTTCAGTTTGTAATACTCGGCTACGCACTTTTGTATGTGCTCAACTGTTATCAAACGAGACTGCACCGCTAACAGATCTTTTAGAGCCTCTTTTGCTAAAGCGGTAGATATCGGGTCACCAGTAAAACTTGAAAACGCACTGATACGTTTGAGCGCGCCTTCCAGCTCTCTAACGTTAGATTGAATGTGGTTGGCCACAAAAAAAGCCACCTCTTCCGGTAACGACAAGTTTTCCGTTTCGGCCTTTTTTAAAAGGATTGCCACTCTCATTTCTAACTCCGGAGGCTCGATAGCTACAGTGAGCCCTGAACCAAACCTAGACACCAGTCTGTCTTCCATGCCAGAAATTTCCTTTGGGAACGTATCGCAAGTCATGATGACTTGTTTTTTAGACTGGGTAAGCGTATTAAATAAGTAGAAAAACTCTTCCTGAGTACGATTTTTCTTAGCGAAGAATTGAATGTCGTCTACCAAGAGCAAGTCGAGGGAATGATAAAACCGCTTAAATTCTTCGAACGACTTATGTTGGTAAGCGCTCACAACATCGGAAACGTATTTTTCAGCATGTATATAAAGAATCTTTGCGCTTTTATCTCTCCGAGATATCTCGTTTCCGATCGCCTGTATTAGGTGCGTTTTTCCAAGGCCTACCCCACCGTAGACGAAGAGCGGGTTATAAGCATCAGCGAGTTTTTCGCAAACCTGTAGCGCTGCCGCGCGAGCCAGTTGATTGCCCTTACCCGTCACAAAATTGTCGAAATTATAAGTAGAATTTAAGCGAGTCGAGCTAAACGCAGATTTACCGTTATCCGTCGTTTGGACAGTCGGTTTGGGGTCGGACGCATCAGGAGCTACTTCCGGCTCATGACTTACGGCAGAAAGAATAAATTTAATCTCTGGCTCTTCTTTACAAAGACCGGACGCTATCTTCCGAAGGTCTTTTTGATAATTATCACGAGCCCATTCAAGGAGAAACCTGTTTGGAGCTGTAATGGCTACGATATTTCCTTCGAGCGAGCCCGCTAGAGGCTGGACCCATGTTTTGAACTGCTGGCCGCTAAGCTGTGAGCGGAAGTGTTCAAGACAATGATTCCAGAATGAGTCCATGGCATTACAATTCGAGGGAAAGGCGCGCTGTTATTTAACTGAACTTGCCCGAAAAAACGGGGCGAAACCCGATTCTATATCGAAAGGTCAAAGTTATCCACAGATAAGAGCGCATATCTCTTTAGATTGACATACTGAGAAAATAACGTTGTAATAGCGGGCTTTTTCCGAACAAATACTGAGTGGAGAAATATTATGAAGCGCACTTACCAGCCTTCAAAGACCAAGCGCCAAAGAACGCACGGATTTTTGGTGAGAATGAAGACTAAGGGCGGACGAGCTGTTATTAACGCCCGAAGAGCCAAAGGAAGAGCCAGCCTCAGCGTGTGAAAAAAAACTCGTTCCCAAGAGTCGCGCGATTGACTAATACGAGCGATTTTTTGGGTAAATTCGAAGGGCGTGACTACACTTCTAACTTTGTTGTGCTCAGCAGAGAGAATCAGGTAGGAATCGCCCGAGTGGGTGCCGCTATAAGTAAGAAAAGGGTTCCACTTGCGGTAGTTAGAAATTTAATAAAACGCTCCGTCAGGGAAAACTTCCGAACCCTATTCCCAAGCCCTCGAGGGGTGGACTTGGTTATAAGACCAACTAAGGGGATTAAAAAGAAAGATATACCAGGAATAGCGGCTGAGATATCAACTTTGCTGAACAAGATAAAGAAATGAATGCCCTTCTTATTTGGTTGACTCGACAATATCAGAGGTTTGTTTCACCCCTTTTTGGAATAGGGGCTCGCTGCCGGTTTTATCCTACCTGTTCCGAGTACATGATACAGAGCTTGAGGGTTCGCGGCTCTGTGAGGGGGCTCGCTTTTGGTCTGTGGCGTTTGATGCGCTGCCATCCTTTTTGCGAGGGCGGGCATGATCCCGTAACAATCAAAACAAAAAACCTACACGGACAATAAACACTTAGGCAGAGAGATGGATACCACCCGCATTATCGCAACAGTAGTTTTTGTTGCATCCCTGGTTTTACTAGGGGACGCATGGCTAAAAAAGGATCAACCAAAAGGGGTGGCCACGATTCAAACAGAGTCTGCTGAAGGACCTAGTAGCGTCCCCACAAGTAACTCGATCGGCGCTGACATAGGGCAAGTCGTGCGAGAGATTCCTGGATCGCAAGAGCAACAAACCAGTGCGTTGGTCACAATTGACACCGATTTATTTGAAGGCGTAATAGATTTAAAAGGTGGTGACATCGTGCGCCTAGTGTTGAAAGAGCACCACAGCAAAGAGGACAAAACTAAACCTCTAACCCTATTTCGGAAAGAGGGAGGGCGTACTTATGTAACCCAATCAGGGTTGGTTGGTGACGGGCTACCAAACCACACAAGTAGCTTCGTGGCCGCGTCAGATAAATATTCGTTAGCCGACGGATCTAATGAATTGGTTATCACGTTAACCAGTGAGAGCCAAGGCATCACCGTGGTTAAAACCATTACGTTTGAGAGAGGAAGCTACCTAGTTAAGGTCGGCTACACCATAAAAAACAGCAAAGATAAAAACATTAAAGCAAGCGCTTACTATCAATTATTAAGAGATGGAGAGAGCGCGGACGGAGATACGCGACTACAACCAACATATACAGGCGCCGCGGTTTACACCGATGAGAGCAAGTTTACCAAGGTTGATTTTAAGGATATGGACAAGGCCAAGGCTAAGTATCCATCCAAAGCCTCAGATGGGTGGATATCTTTTATCCAACACTATTTCTTAGCGGCGTGGATACCCAAACAAGGTTTGGGGCGCGAGTACTATACGAAAGCGCTTGGGGGCGGGCTCTACTCGATGGGGGTTTTATTGGAGCCACTCGATATAAGCCCAGGAACTGAGGCCTCATCGAGCGCGGACTTATATGTAGGCCCTCAAACGCAAAAGGTACTGGAATCATTAGCCCCAGGTCTTGATTTGGTGGTCGACTATGGATGGTTAACGATAATCGCATCCCCCCTATTTTGGTTGTTAACGCAATTACACGGGCTGATCGGAAACTGGGGTTTTGCCATAGTGGTTTTGACGATCATTATCAAACTTGTTTTTTTCCCGCTCTCGGCTGCCGGATACAAATCGATGGCAAAAATGCGCGTATTGGGGCCAAAGCTTCAATCGATGAAAGAGACTTACGGGGACGACCGGCAACGCATGCAACAGGCGATGATGGAGTTGTACAAAAAAGAAAAAATCAACCCACTCGGCGGGTGTTTACCAATTTTGGTTCAAATCCCATTCTTCATCGCGTTGTATTGGGTTTTGCTTGCCAGTGTGGAGTTGAGAGACGCGCCCTTTGTTTTCTGGATACAAGACTTATCGGCGAAAGATCCGTATTACGTGTTGCCGGTATTGATGGCGCTTAGCATGATTGCTCAGTCTTGGTTGAGCCCGTCACCTCCCGACCCAGTGCAAGCAAAGATCATGAAAATAATGCCTCTAGTTTTCAGCATATTTTTCTTTTTCTTCCCCGCAGGGTTGGTCCTCTACTGGTTAGTAAACAACATATTGTCCATCGCGCAACAATGGACCATTACTCGAGCGATAGAGGGGGGCAAAAAACCAGCCCATGGAAAGCGTTGATACGATCATAGCGGTAGCGAGTGGGGCAGGAAAATCAGGAGTAGGGGTAGTAAGGGTATCAGGGCCTTTAGCGAAAAAAATTAGCGAAGGCATCCTGGGTGCTGCGCCTGATGAGCGTCGTGCGACATATAAAAAATTTCTCTCTGCCGAAGCTGAGACGATTGATTCGGGAATAGCCATACTTTTTTTGTCTCCTCGTTCCTACACCGGGGAGGACACGCTTGAGCTGCAGGGCCACGGCGGACCGGCAGTATTGCAAGCTATCGTAAATAGATGTCTCGATCTCGGCGCTAGGTTGGCAGAGCCTGGAGAGTTTACAAAACGCGCCTTTCTCAATAATAAGCTCGATCTCGTTCAGGCAGAGAGCGTAATTGATGTAATTGAGGCGTCTTCGCAGCAGGCGGTTCTCGCTGCCCAAAGATCTTTGTCGGGAAAGTTTTCAGAGGCAATCGAGCAGATTAAAAACGAATTGATTGAGATCAGAATGTATGTCGAGGCCGGGATAGATTTTCCGGAAGAGGACCTGGACTTGGTTGGGCTCAAAGGAATCGGCGGGCGTTTGATCTTGTTACAAGACAAAATAGAGAAGCTTGTCTCCGAGGCGAGAAGAGGAAGGGCGCTGCGTGATGGGATCACCTTGGCGTTGGTAGGCCCCCCAAACGTCGGAAAGTCGAGCCTAATGAACCAACTTGTCGGAGAGGATGCCTCGATAGTTACAAATGTCCCAGGGACAACCAGGGACACAATTTTCAGAGAAATATCGATCGATGGTTATCCTATACATATAGCGGACACAGCTGGGCTGCGAGATACGGCTGATTTGGTCGAACAGTTGGGGATAGAAAGAACCAAGAAGGCGATCGAACAGTCCGATCTAATCATAAACATTAGCACCCATGAAGGCGAATCATATGATGAGTATGAGCTGCCGAAAAATCCAAAAAATATACATGTAATCAATAAGATAGACAAAATCGGGCTGCCCCCATCTCGAACATCGAGCAACGGAGTCGACACAATAAGCCTTTCTGCTAAAACTGGTGATGGTTTGGATTTATTGAGAGAATCTATATTACAAGCGGTCGGCGTTGGCGGAAGTGACGAGGCCGCCTTTACTGCCCGGCAGAGACATATCGATGCCCTCTCTAGAGCGGGAGGGTTTCTAGATCGAGCCGCGTCTTCTTTATCAAATCTAGATATCTGCGCAGAGGAGCTGCGTTATTCTCAACAGTCTTTAAGCGAAATAACGGGAGAGTTTCTCGCTGACGACTTATTGGGAGAGATATTCTCTAGGTTTTGTATTGGTAAATAGGTTTTAGATATGTTTCACGTGAAACATGCGAGGGTGCAGTAAAAAAATGATTTATCATTTGCACCTAGCTGATTGATTTTAGGGATATGGATTTTTCGAAAAAATACAGCGTGGTGATTATCGGGGGCGGACACGCCGGCACGGAGGCGGCGCTTGCTGCCGCTAGGTCTGGCGTTAAAACTCTATTGTTGACGCACAGCATTGAAACGCTAGGCCAAATGTCGTGTAACCCTTCCATTGGGGGCGTTGGAAAAGGGCATTTGGTCAAAGAAATTGATGCAATGGGCGGGGCCATGGCTCGGGCAGCCGACGAAGCTGGAATTCAGTTTAGGATATTAAACTCCAGCAAGGGCCACGCTGTGAGGGCGACGCGCGCGCAAGCGGACAGAGTTCTCTATAGAAGGGCGATACGGGGGCGCCTGGAGAACCAAGTCAATCTGGATATTTTTCAGGGTGCCGCTGATGATGTTGAAGTATCTAGCGGAAAGGTGGTCGCCGTAGTTACCAACATCGGATTGCGTATATCGTGTGACGCCGTCGTGTTGACGGCTGGAACCTTTCTAGCCGGAAAAATACACGTCGGCTTGGAGAGTTATTCGGCCGGTAGGGCCGGTGACCCACCAGCCACCATTTTAGCGGATCGACTTAGAGAGCTTAAATTGCCGGTTGGAAGATTAAAAACTGGTACCCCACCAAGAATCGACGGCAGAACTATTGATTTCAGCGTTCTTGAGAGACAGGATGGCGACGAGCCATCGCCAATTTTCTCCTTCATGGGTCGTAGGGAAGATCATCCAAGGCAGGTTCCTTGTTGGATTACGCATACGAACGAACAAACACATAACCACATTCGCGAGGGTCTTGATAGATCTCCAATGTTTACCGGCGTCATCGAGGGCGTAGGCCCCAGATACTGCCCATCTATCGAGGATAAAGTCGTTAGATTTTCGCACCGGGATTCTCATCAAATTTTTTTGGAGCCAGAGGGGCTGGAGACAAATGAGTACTATCCGAACGGGATTTCCACTAGCCTGCCTTATGATGTACAGATAAAAATTATTCAATCAATCAATGGCTTAGAGAATTCTCATGTTCTAAGACCTGGATATGCCATTGAGTATGATTATTTTGATCCGAGGTCCCTACGCCCGACCCTGGAGAATAAGGAAATATCAGGGCTTTATTTTGCGGGCCAAATAAACGGTACCACTGGGTATGAGGAAGCTGCCGCGCAGGGCCTAATTGCCGGCCTTAATGCTGCGAGACAGGTTCGGGGGTTGGAAGGCTGGCATCCCAAACGAAGCGACGCCTATTTGGGGGTGCTAATTGATGACTTGATAACAAGAGGCGTTACCGAGCCTTATCGAATGTTTACAAGTCGAGCAGAGTATCGTTTGAGCCTGAGAGAAGATAACGCAGACCTCAGGCTTACTCCGGTGGCGCGAGAGCTTGGGCTTGTTGACGATGAGCGTTGGGCGTCTTTCCTTGAAAAAAGAGAGACCATTGAGAAGGAGCTCTCGCGACTTTCTAAAATTTACGTTGGTCCGAATGAGCTCAATGACTCGGAGGTGGGCCGAGTCATTGGTAAAAAACTTGACCATGAGTACTCAGCCGAGCAATTACTAAAAAGACCCGAGATAAGCTATCGAACTCTAATGGTCCTCGATCGGGTTGGCCCTGGGGTGGATGACGAACGAGTATGTGAGCAAGTCGAGATACAGACAAAATACAGAGGTTATATCGACAGGCAACAGGAGGAAGTTGCGAAGCTTAGCGCGGTAGAAAATATATCTATCCCGGACGGTTTTGACTTCTCGACCGTCAAGGGGCTGTCGACTGAGGTTGCCCAAAAATTGATGAAGCATCGTCCCAATACTCTTGGTCAGGCAAGCCGCATATCAGGCATAACGCCAGCCGCAGTTTCGATTCTTATGGTTCATATGAAAAGAAGAAATTTGGAGCAAATTACCCCTCTTTCTAACTACGCGTAACCTTAAGATTTTGTCTCATTTCGACTTCGTTTTATCTTCAGAGGACTTATCAAAGATTGGCCTTTTGCTCGATGCGAGGGCGTCTGAATCGTTGCTTGGTTTTATGAGGCTGCTGGAAAAATGGAATAAGGTTTATAGCATTACTTCGGTAAAGCCAAGGAGATTGTGGGTGAGCGCTCACTTATATGATTCCCTCGCTATTGCTAAATTTTTATTAGGAGACAAGATATTAGATATGGGATCTGGCGGCGGTTTTCCTGGTGTGCCACTCGGTATATTTTGTCCGGAAAAAAACGTAACCCTACTGGATAGTAATTCGAAGAAAACTAGTTTTTTACAGCAGGTTGTGGGCGAGCTATCTTTAAAAAACATCCGTGTCGTGACGGCGCGCGCCGAACATTATGTTCCGGAGGTAAAGTTTGACACAGTGGTTTCTCGCGCCTTCTCAGATTTGCCAACCTATTACGCCTTAGCTCGCCCGTTGTGTGATGCGGGAGGGGTAATTTTGGCGATGAAGGGAAAGACGCCCGAGGGGGAAATAACCGGGTTACCAGTGACTGCTAAGCCGGTGGTTACACAAATCAATGTGCCTGGGTTAGAGGCGTCAAGATGTATAGTGTCTATGTCAGCTGATCGCAACCAATGAACACAATTTGAAGGGAAACAGTAAGTGACTAAGTTTGTTGCGATAGCCAACCAAAAAGGTGGGGTCGGAAAGACAACCACCACGATAAATCTCTCCATGGGATTGAGGCAGGCAGGCCGAAAAGTCCTTTTAGTAGATTTAGATCCGCAAGGTAACGCTACCACCGGAAGTGGGATCGAGAAGCGAGAAATTGGCGCGGGCGTCTATGAGGTGTTATTGGGTACTGTGGCTGTGAACGATGCCGTTATGAAGGTGGACAGCACGGGGCTTGACGTGCTTCCCGCCAATCAAGAGCTAGCGGGCGCAGAGATCGAGTTGGTGGACGTAATTGGCAGAGAGGCTCGCTTGAAATCTGCCCTGGCAGATTGTGCGGGTTATGACTACGTCTTGCTCGATTGTCCGCCCGCTCTGAGTCTTCTGACCGTTAACGGTTTAGTGGCGGCGCAGACCGTGATTATCCCGATGCAGTGTGAGTATTATGCTCTTGAGGGACTCAGTGACCTAGTTAGCACGATCAAGAGAATACGTTCTAACTTGAACCCAGATCTTGAAATAGCTGGGCTTTTGAGAACGATGTTCGACGCGAGAAATTCGCTGACAACTCAAGTGTCAGACCAACTTAAAGCTCATTTCGGCGACAAGGTTTACAAAACCATCATCCCGAGAAATGTTAGGTTGGCAGAGGCTCCTAGTTTCGGGCTACCCATCATGCTGTTCGATAAAACGTCAAAAGGGGCGCTCGCTTATGAGGCGCTAACGGATGAGTTTCTGCAAAAATTTGAAGGGACCAGAGTAATGGAAGGTGGCAATGGTTAAATCTAGAGGTCTTGGCCGGGGGTTAGATGCCCTATTAGCCGTAAAGGAGACAACGCAAGATAAGGTCTCTCGGGAGACGCTTCCTTTGGAGAAACTTCAACCCGGAAAATATCAGCCGAGAACTCAAATGGATGACCAGTTGATCTCCGAGCTCGCGGAATCGATAAAAGCGCAGGGCCTTATTCAGCCAATTATCGCTCGGCCTGTTGCTAATGACAGGTATGAGATTATCGCGGGTGAGCGCAGATGGCGAGCGGCACAAATGGCTGGCTTAACTGAGGTGCCAGTGAGGATCAGAGATGTAGATGACAACTCCGCGCTTGCAATGGCACTTATAGAGAATATACAGAGAGAGGATTTAAACCCTTTGGAAGAGGCGCGGGGCATCAAGCGCCTAGTGGATGAATTTTCGATGACCCATGAACAGGTGGCAAAGGTCTTGGGGAAATCCCGGAGCGCTGTTAGCAATTTGCAAAGACTTCTAGGCCTCTCCCCCTTGGTGCAAGAAATGCTGTCCAACGGTCAGCTTGATATGGGCCACGCGCGTGCGCTGATCTCGGTCGACGTTGCCCGTCAGGCAAGCCTAGCGCGGAAGATCGTCTCTTTAGGGCTTTCGGTTCGTGAGGCGGAGGCTTTAGTTGGTGGCCTCGACTTGTCGCCTAAAACCAAGGCTGTCTCCGGTAGACAATCAGTAGATCGGGACACTATCAATTTGCAAGAGTCGTTAGCTCAGGGGCTGGGGATGACCGTTACCATTTCTCACTCTAAAAAATTGGGTAGCGGGGCTGTAACGCTTAAATATAAAACCTTGGATCAACTTGACCAGATTGTTAAAAAGCTGAAGCGATAGCCCTAATCACACCGGCGCAAAATTGACACGGCGCCGCAAAATCACTAAAATCTCGGGCTTTTCGTGGTTCCAAACCTTGGAAAACTTTGCTTCCCGGTCGGGGTCTAGCCCCTTTGTATTTATAGAAAAATGCGTTTAGCTGGCAGTATGGCGGCGGTGCTAATGCTACAGCTGCTAGCCGGCCTGGTCGTGGTGGCAGTGTGCTTAGGCATATCCGGTTTGGGTCTAGAGAGTAAATCGGCATTAGTCGGTGTATTTATTGGGGTAATCCCCAACGCCATGTACGCCTGGAGGGTCTCGAGGACTACAAAGAGAGACCCCCAAAAAGTACTGCGATCACACTACATTGCCGAGGCAGTAAAGCTGGTGACGACTTTTTTATTGTTCGCTCTAGCTTTCTCTCGTTTAGAGCCACTGAATGCGGTTGTTTTGTTTGTCGCCTTTGTGGCGGTGATAGCAGCAAATTGGGCAGCATTATTGTTGGTTAGATAAAGGTAAGAATTCGAGGAATTATGGCGAGCACAGGCGCACAGACATCCGGAGAGTATATTGCTCACCACCTTCAAAACTTACATGTTGGGCATGGGTTTTGGAGTGTTCATTTAGACACACTTATCGTTTCCGGTGTTTTAGGGTTGTTGTCCTTCGGTCTCATGATGGTCGTGGCACGCAAGGCCCAGAGTGGCATCCCTTCTGGAGTGCAAAATTTCGTTGAAATGGTTGTATCAATTGTCGATGAGCAGGTGCGAGACACTTTTCATGCTAAAAGCGCCCTTGTGACGCCTTTGGCAATCACCATTTTCGTTTGGGTGTTTTTGATGAACGCCATGGATTTGATACCGGTCGATTTCTTACCAGAGACCGCGAAGGTCGCCGGGGTAGAGTACCTGAAGGTGGTGCCCACTACGGATTTAAATCTCACCTTTGGTATGTCATTTACAGTCTTCTTGATGATGCTCGCGTTCAATTTCAAATATAAGGGCGTCGGGGGTTTCTTGAAAGAAGCGCTAACCGTCCCGTTTGGTAAGTATCTATTTCCCGTCAACCTTTTGTTTAGGATTATCGAAGACATAGCGAAGCCGATTTCACTCGCGCTTCGATTGTTCGGAAATATGTACGCGGGCGAAATGGTATTTATTTTGCTCGCTGTGCTTATGGGCGTTTCTTACTGGTGGATTCCCGCTGGTGCAGTGCTGAGCCTTGGCTGGGCATTGTTCCATATTTTGATTATTACTTTGCAAGCTTTTGTTTTCATGATGCTAACCGTCGTCTATATGAGTATGGCGGCAGAGCATCACTAATTTTTACTTTTATCACTTAAAAACTTTTGTATTAGGAGAAAAATATGGAACTCGCATCCGTACTAGGTATGACGGCAATCGCAGTCTCTTTGCTAATTGGCATGGGAGCACTTGGAACCGCGATCGGTTTTGGTATTCTCGGAGGCCGTTTTCTCGAGGGTGCTGCACGTCAGCCTGAAATGATCCCAACCCTTCAGGTCAAAATGTTTATCGTGGCAGGTTTGCTTGACGCGGTTACCATGATCGGCGTTGGTATTGCTCTATTCCTGCTGTTTGCAAATCCTTTTGTAGCATTGGTTGCGGGTTAAATAAATTTCTAGGCGCAGGAGGCAAGCGTGAATATTAACGCAACACTTTTAGGCCAAGCGCTCTGGTTTGCTCTTTTCATTTGGCTGACCATGAAGTATGTGTGGCCGCCTATCCAAAAGGCGATGCAGGACCGTCAGAAGCAAATAGCAGATGGACTCGCCGCTGGAGAAAAAGGCCGTCAAGAGCTAGAGGCCGCCGCTGAAAAGGTCACTCTAGAGCTTCAAAAGGCGAAAGAGCAGGCTAATGACATTCTCGCTCAGGCAGATAAAAGAGCTGGAGAAATAGTCGAAGAGGCAAAATCTAGTGCCAAAAACGAGGGGGATCGAATAGTGGCTGCCGCCAAGGCGGAGATTGAGCAAGAGGTCAACCGCGCGAAGGAACAGTTGCGGGCTCAGGTTGCAGCGCTCGCCGTTTCTGGTGCAGAGAAAATTTTGAAGAAAGAAATCGACACCAAGGCGCACGCCGAGATTCTTCGGAGTCTCGAGTCTGAACTAGGTTAGAGAGCGACGACATGGCAGAACTTGCAACATTAGCTAGACCTTATGCCCAGGCTGCGTTCCAGCTGGCAAAGAAAAAAGGAGCATTGTCGAAATGGTCTGAGGATCTTTCGATTCTTTTGGGGGTTTACTCTGATGAAGCGTTTCGGGTTCTCATTAGCGCGTCAGATGTTAAGACCGCAGATATCGAAAACGCCTTCATTAAAGTTTGCGGAGACAAGGTCAATGCAGAAGTTATCAACCTCCTAAAACTTATGCTTTCAAATGGACGATTGACAGTTCTAAGTGAGATTGTGAATCAATTTGAAGAGCTAAAGAGCAAGGACGATGGCGTGTTAGAAGTAAAAATTGAAACCGCCTTTGAACTCGAACAGGGACAGGTAGATAGCATTGTGGCGATTCTCGCCAAGCGCTTGAATAAGAAAATTGACCCCTCAGTCAACGTGGACCGAAGTCTGATCGGTGGCGTGAGAATAAATGTAGGGGATCAGGTCTGGGATGCGTCTGTGAGAGGACGCCTCCAAGACATGGAAACGAATTTAACGAATTAAATAGGAGCGTCGATCCATGCAGTTAAATCCATCAGAGATCAGCGAGCTGATCAAGAGCAAAATAGAGAATCTTGCTCCAGCTACCGAAGCGAAGACTCAGGGTACAGTCGTATCGGTAACGGACGGTATCTGCCGAATTCACGGCCTTTCTAATGTGATGCAAGGGGAGATGCTGGAGTTTCCTGGAAACACTTTCGGTCTAGCGCTGAATCTTGAAAGAGATTCTGTAGGTGCCGTTGTTCTAGGGGATTACACGCACATTACTGAGGGTGATACGGTTAAGTGCACCGGACGAATTCTCGAAGTGCCTGTTGGCCCAGAGCTAATGGGTAGAGTTGTTGATGCGCTCGGACAGCCAATCGATGGAAAGGGACCGATTAACGCGAAGGAAACGGACGTTATCGAGAAAGTTGCCCCCGGGGTTATCTGGAGACAGTCAGTATCTCAGCCAGTACAAACGGGATTGAAATCAATTGACTCAATGGTTCCGGTCGGACGTGGTCAGCGTGAGCTTATTATTGGTGATAGACAAACAGGAAAAACAGCCGTAGCGATTGACACGATCATCAACCAAAAAGGCAAGGACTTGGTTTGTGTTTACGTGGCGATAGGTCAAAAAGCATCGACCGTTGCTAACGTCGTTAGAAAGCTAGAAGAGTATGGCGCGATGGACTACACCATTGTGGTGGCCGCGACCGCTTCTGAGTCCGCCGCTATGCAGTACATTGCCGCATATTCTGGCTGTACGATGGGCGAGTATTTCAGAGATCGAGGCCAAGACGCATTGATTATCTATGATGATTTGACAAAGCAAGCTTGGGCCTATCGTCAAATTTCGTTGCTTCTAAGGCGACCGCCAGGACGAGAGGCATATCCAGGAGACGTTTTCTATTTGCACTCTCGTCTCCTCGAGAGGGCAGCTCGGGTTTCTCCTGCGTGGGTTGAGAGACACACCAACGGTGAAGTGAAAGGCAAAACCGGTTCTTTAACGGCGCTACCGATTATCGAAACCCAGGCTGGCGACGTTTCAGCCTTTGTTCCTACAAACGTGATTTCAATTACAGACGGTCAGATCTTCTTAGAGACTGACTTATTTAATGCGGGTATCAGGCCGGCGATTAATGCTGGAGTGTCCGTATCTCGAGTGGGTGGTGCGGCACAAACAAAAATCATGAAGCGAAAAGATACTGGGGGCGGCGTACGATTGGCGCTCGCGCAGTACCGAGAGCTAGCGGCATTCGCGCAGTTTGCTTCTGATCTGGATGAGGCAACCCGACGCCAGTTGGAGCGTGGTCAGAAAGTTACAGAGTTAATGAAGCAGGCTCAGTACCAACCGATGGAAGTCTGGGAAATGGCGCTTACATTGTTTGCGGTTAATAACGATGTTTTCGATGACATTGATGTTAGCAAAGCGCTCGCGGCAGAGAAGTCAATGAGAGACTACGTGAAGAGCAAGTATGCAGATCTCGTGAAGAAAATCGATAGCGAGATGAATCTCTCAGGTGAAGATGAAGAAGCACTTAAGGCAGCTATCCAGGATTGGAAATCAAACGGGGTTTATTAACCAGTTTGAAGCTTAACCCCTTGAAAAAATAATAAGAGAGCTGAAAGTTTCTTATGGCTGGAACAAAAGAGATTAGAACGAAAATTAAAAGCGTTCAAAATACTCGCAAAATTACGAAGGCGATGGAAATGGTCGCCGCATCGAAAATGCGTAAAGCGCAGGACCGGATGCGAGCAGCCAGGCCTTTTGCTGAAAAAATTCGTTCAGTGGCTGCGCATATCTCACATGCGAATCCAGAATATCGTCACCCATTCTTGGTCGAGCGCGATACAGTAAAACGTGCAGGGATGATCGTCGTGACCACCGACAAGGGACTTTGCGGGGCGCTCAATACCAACGTCTTGCGTATGGCCCTTGCCCAGTACAAGCAGTGGCAAGATGAAGGCGAGGAGATCGACGTTTGTTGCATCGGCGGTAAGGGTTTGGGGTTCATGCAACGCTTGGGCGCGAATGTTATCGCCGAGGTCAGCGGTCTAGGGGACGTTCCTCGTATGGAGACCATCATTGGTGCGATCAAGGTGATGCTAGACGGATATATGCAAGACCGTTTTGATCGGATCATTTTGGTCTACAACAAATTTATTAACACTATGAAACAAGAGCCTGTGATGGAGCAATTGCTGCCGATTCAAGGTGATCGTATGGGAGCTCCTGAGGGGTCTTGGGATTACATATATGAGCCGGAGGCAAAAGACGTCCTCGAGCAAGTTCTTACTCGGTACATCGAGGCTGTAGTGTATCAATCGGTAACTGAAAATATGTCCTCTGAGCAATCAGCAAGGATGGTTGCCATGAAGGCTGCGTCGGATAATGCCGCAACTCTAATTGATGAGCTTACGCTCGTTTATAACAAATCGCGTCAGGCAGCAATTACTAAGGAGCTCTCCGAAATTGTCGGTGGAGCGGCTGCAGTCTGATAAACATATTTATTTATACTTTTAACGGATAGAGAAAACCATGTCACAAGCAACCGGAACAATCGTGCAATGTATCGGAGCGGTCGTCGATATTGAATTCCCTCGAGAGGCGATGCCAAAAGTTTACGACGCGCTTAAACTCGCAAATGATGCAGAGGGGGGGCTCGCTGAAGAGGGCCTAACCTTTGAAGTCGAGCAGCAGCTCGGAGACGGAATCGTTCGATGTATCGCGCTTGGGTCTACCGATGGGCTAAGACGTGGCATGAATGTGAGTGCAACTGGTGCTCCGATTTCTGTGCCGGTTGGTCATGGAACGTTGGGCCGTATTATGGATGTGCTTGGCCGACCTATTGACGAAGCTGGCCCTGTTGAAGCTGATGAGCTTCGCCCGATTCATGCGGCCGCTCCAAAGTTTGCTGATCTATCTCCATCGGTTGATTTGTTAGAGACCGGGATCAAGGTTATCGATTTGATTTGCCCGTTCGCAAAAGGTGGAAAGATTGGTTTATTCGGCGGAGCTGGTGTTGGTAAAACCGTTAACATGATGGAGCTCATCAACAATATTGCAAAACAACACTCTGGTTTATCTGTGTTCGCAGGCGTAGGGGAAAGAACCCGAGAGGGAAATGACTTCTACCACGAAATGAAAGAGTCCAACGTGTTAGATAAAGTTGGAATGGTGTTTGGTCAGATGAATGAGCCTCCAGGAAATCGTTTGCGGGTTGCTTTGACGGGACTCACCATGGCGGAAAAATTCCGAGACGAAGGTCGAGACATACTGTTCTTTGTTGACAATATTTATCGATACACGCTTGCAGGAACAGAGGTGTCGGCATTGCTTGGTCGAATGCCATCCGCTGTAGGGTATCAGCCAACGTTGGCTGAGGAAATGGGTAAGTTACAAGAACGTATCGTATCAACGAAAGTTGGTTCTATTACTTCCATCCAAGCGGTTTACGTGCCAGCGGATGACTTGACCGATCCCTCACCAGCAACGACTTTTGGTCACCTCGACGCGACGGTGGTGTTGAGTCGAGATATCGCATCGCTTGGAATTTACCCAGCTGTGGATCCATTGGATTCAACCTCTCGTCAGGTGGATCCCAACGTAATCGGGGAAGATCACTACAGCACTACGCGTGCCGTGCAGTCGACGCTTCAAAGATACAAGGAACTGCGTGACATTATTGCAATTTTGGGTATGGATGAGCTTTCCCCAGAAGATAAGCTCGCCGTATCTCGCGCTAGAAAGATTCAGAGATTCTTGTCTCAGCCTTTCCATGTCGCTGAGGTGTTTACTGGTTCACCAGGAAAGTTTGTGCCCCTAAAAGAAACCATCCGTGGATTTAAGATGATCGTAAATGGCGAGTGCGACGAGCTGCCTGAGCAGGCCTTCTATATGGTGGGTGGAATTGAAGAGGCATTTGAGAAAGCTAAGACGCTTCAATAATAGTGGTGGTGAGAAAAAACACCCTTGTTGATTGAAGCTTTATTGAAGGAATATTATGGCCAGTACGATACAGGTAGAAGTTGTCAGCGCAGAAGAATCCGTATTCTCTGGCGTTGCTAGCTTCGTGGTCTTGCCGGGGGAAAGCGGGGAACTTGGAATTTATCCCAAGCATACTCCGCTTATCACGCGAATTAAGCCAGGTTCGATCCGTATTCAATCTGCCGAAAGCGGAGAGGACACGCTTATCTTTGTAGCCGGAGGGGTTTTAGAGGTTCAGCCGGGCGTTGTAACAGTTTTGGCAGATACAGCGATTCGAAGTAAAGATCTTGATGAAGCCCAAGCATTGGAAGCGCAAAAGCGAGCAGAAGATGCGTTGAGATCTGCTACGGATAAACAAGAGATAGCGACCGTCGAGGCAGAATTAGCAACGCTGGCTGCCCAGCTAGCCGCTATCAAGAAGCTTCGTAAGAATTAGCAGTAACGCACAAGTTGAAAAAAGAGCAGCTTTTGGCTGCTCTTTTTTTTTGTCTGTTATGATCAATTATAAAAATAAACTCTAGCGTTCATCCTTCGAAAGCGAGCAACAGAATGAATAAAGTGATTGTGAAAATCCTTCTAATGGCTTTTTTGGCGACTTTAATTGGTTGTTCGGATAGCTCAAATAAAGTAAAGATTACCTTTATAGGGCCTTTAACTGGTGGAGTATCCGCTGGTGGTTTAGGCGGTAGAAATTCCGCGGAGTTGGCAGTGAGGCTTCGCAATGCTTCTGGGCAGAGTAAATATTCCTATGAGTTGGTTCCTCTAGATGATGAATGTAAGCCTAACATTGGCGTCCAGGTTGCGACAAAGGCTTCCGCAGATCCGGCGGTAATTGCGGGTGTAACGCACTACTGCTCAGCGGTTGCGATGGGAACGGTAGACATCTATCACAAGTTTGGTTTGCCAGTGATCGTATGGGGAGCAGTGTTACCCGACATCACTTATGCAAACGATTACAAAGAAATTCATCGGGTTAATGGAACCATGATTAATCAAAATGAAGTTGCTGCGAACTTCATGGTTGAGCGTGGTTATAAAACCTGGGCCGTAATTCATGATACGACCGATTATGGAAAGGGACATAACGAATATTTTTCAAAATCGTTAAGTCCTCTTGGCGGAAAAATATTGGGTACTTTTGCAGTGAATGCAGAACAGCAGGACTTTACGGCGGAATTAACTCAAATAAAGAGACTAAACCCAGATGTGATTTATTTTGGCGGATTAGCCCCAACCGGGGTTCGCATCAGAGCCCAGATGGAAAAACTAGCTATGGATCAAGTGTTCCAGGGAACCTCTGGAATTGTGTCTGATGCATTCATCGAGGGGGCAGGAGATTTAGCGGAGGGAGTCTTGGCGTTTCGAGAGGGGGCTCCAACCGAAAAATTACCAGGGGGCGCAGTGTTTATAGAAAAGTATACCGAAGCAAACTTTAACGAACCACCCGAGGCCTATGGCGCATTTTCCTTCGCGGCCGCTAATCTAATTATGGATGCAATAGAGAAGGTTGGGCCAGACCGTATTGCCGTGATGGCTGAGCTTAACGCTACCAACGATCATGATTCGATTATTGGAAAAATTAGTTTTGATGATCACGGACAAAACACGGTTGCCGTAATAACAAAATATGTAATCCAAGACGGCAAATGGGTCGTTTGGGAAGATAGTTCTTATGCCGCAGGCGCTAAGCGCTTAACAAGATAATCGGGGCTTAGTTTGGACCTTGGATTCTTAGCTCAATTTTTTGTGAATGGCTTGGTGCTAGGAGTGATCTATGCGTTAGTCGCAGTGGGCTTCACTCTATTCTTCGGGGTCTTAGATGTAATAAAGTTTTCGCACGGCGATGTATTGATGCTCGGAGCGTTTACGGCCCTTGCAACTTATCTGGGATTAAGCGATATCGGTGTCGCACCCGGTGTGGCACTAATTTTGGTTTTCGTTGCGGGTATAGCTGGCATGGCATTCGTTGGGGCGATAGTTTGTAAGTTTCTGGTGCTGCCACTCAGAGGGGCGCCACAACTTAATACGTTACTGATAACGCTCATGTTCGGCACCGTAATAAGAGAATCGGTTAGGCTTTTCTATCCCAGTGGATCCAACCCTAAACCGTTCCCTAAACTCCTTCCCGATAACGCGTTTGAGTTTGGTAATCTGACGCTTCGACTTGATAGCTGCATCATCGTGTTGCTGGGAATCTTGGCGATTATTTTCACACAGCTTTTTATACAAAAAACAAAATTTGGATTAGCCATTAGGGCGGTAGCCCAAGATGAGGAGACCGCGCGCTTAATGGGCGTGAATTTTAAAACGGTAGTGCTACTGACGTTTGCATTGGGGTCGGCTCTCGCTGCTGTGGGCGGAATTAGTACGGGACTTTATTACCAAGAGATAAATTTTGCGATGGGTTTGATGCTTGGTTTGATCGGTTTTAGTTCCGCGGTTTTGGGCGGTCTTGGTAGTCTGTATGGAGCAATAGCAGGGGGATTTTTATTTGCAGCGCTACAAACGGTAGGCGCAGTTTGGTTCGCAGTGCCGGCGTACAAAGATGTCTTTGCATTTGCTGTTGTGATTATGTTGATGGCATGGCGTCCAACAGGACTTCTTGCAGAACGAAACGAAGAGCGGGTTTAGGAAATGGCCAACTTTGTAAAAGGACATTTTTTGATCACGATCTTGGCAACTATCGCTGGATTGTTTGTTTATTTTTTCTTACACCTAGAGCGATCATGGGAGATTGTTCTCGTTGTTGGTCTCGCAGTATTAACGATGGTGGTGTCTCGAAGAAAAAATTTGATAGCGAGAGCTCAAGAAACATGTTTACAAAAACCAAAGTTTTCAATCTCCGTATTTTTTGTCGCGGCAGTAGCCATAATTTTCGCGTTGCGCTCTGAGCACTTCGCCCTCCTAATGTTGACCACTGTGTTGCTATACATCACGGTGTGTTTTGGCCTGACCGCTCAATTTGGTTTTGTAGGTCTTGTTAATTTTGCTGGCATCGCTTTTTTTGGGATTGGCGCATACACGACCGCGGTGCTATACCAATACGCTGCAATTCCAGATTTTCTAATAATACTTGCCAGCGGTTTAGTGGCTGCTGTAATAGGTTCGATTCTTATTTTGCCAATCCTTAGAACTAAGGGGCATTACGCCGCCTTAATTACTATCGCTTTTGGAGTCCTATTCCGAACATTTCTGGAAGTTAACGATACGCTTGGCGGGCCACAAGGATTAAAGGTAGATGGAATAAGCGTATTCGGTTTGTCTTTTAACGAAAACATTAATCTTGGATTGCTTGGCACAGGCTCTTCCTATGTTACCTACTCAATACTAGCCCTAGTGTTGTGCCTGGTAACCTTTGTTTTTGTTCGGCGTATGGAAAACTCCTGGGTTGGGCTCAACATGGATATGGTACGCCACGATGAGATTGCAGCAGCTTCCTTTGGTATCCATCCGCCAAGTTGGAAAATACTTGCATTTACGTTGGGAAACTTTTTTGCTGGACTAGCTGGGTCGATTTACGCGTCAATGTCGGGCTTTATCGCGCCAGCTAGTTTTAATTTCGCAGATTCCTTGGTATTAGTTTCGATTGTGCTTCTCGGCGGGCTAGGAAATGTTTTTAGTGTTATCCCCGCCGCATTCCTCGTTGTTGTTTTGCCCGAAAAGCTTCAGCTAATACAAGAATATCGGCTTCTGATTTTTGGAATAGTCGTCATCCTAATTCTTAGATTTAAGCCCTCAGGAATCATGCCTAGAGGAGCCAGAAGATATTATCCAAGCTTGGGAGTGAAGAAGTGAGTTTGCTCTCGGTCGATCGACTCACGGTTTCCTTTGGCGGACTGAGGGCGCTTGATGAGTTTAGTTTTTCCCTTTCAGAGGGGGATTTTGTAGGGCTTATCGGACCTAACGGTTCTGGTAAAACAACCTTCTTCAACGCGCTCACGGGAATTTATAAACCACAATTTGGAAGCGTGTCAGTTGATGGGAATGATGTAACAAAAGCCTCACCTCAAGCAATGTATGAAGTTGGGGTTACTCGGACGTTCCAACGCTTGCGACTTGTGCCTTCGTTATCGGTTTTCGATAATTTAATAGTTGGAAGTCAGCGAGGGCTTAATACTAATCTTTGGTGGAATATTTTTAAAAGGGCGGGCCTGAGAAAAAAAGTTGACGAAGAATTATCTCGTTGTAGTGATCTGTTATCCCAATTTAACCCCAGGTTAGTCGGAACTTTACTTAGTCCTGTATCCACGTTGTCCATGATAGACCGCAGGCGCATCGAGGTTTGTCGAGCGCTCATTAGTCAGCCGAGAATTCTATTATTAGATGAACCGTCTGCTGGTATGACACATGAAGAGACCCGAATGCTAATGGAGGATCTGTTGACGTGGAAAGAGCGCTCTCCGTCGTTGGCAATCGTATTGATCGAACATGAAATGGGTGTGATAGATCGAGTGACAAATCGTTGTGTCGTGCTGAATTACGGCAAGAAAATTGCTGAGGGCGAATACCAGATTGTTTCTCAAGATCCATTGGTTAAAACTGCTTATCTGGGAGAGGAGTAAAAAGTAATGACGCCTCTTTTAAAGATCGAAAATACTGTTAGTGGTTACGACGAGGCGGATGTTTTGGCGGGGGTCTCTCTTGACGTGGCGGAAAGAGAGATCACCTGCTTATTGGGGGCTAATGGTGCGGGTAAGACAACATTGATCCGAACGTTGTTGGGGCTTAACCCAATCAGGTCGGGAAAAGTATTTTTTAAAACGACAGAAATAACCGGGTGGCCAACTCATGAAATAGTGAGATTGGGCATAACCTGCGTACCCGAAGGTAGACGCGTATTTCCCGCAATGACGGTTTTAGAAAACCTGCGAATGGGCGGCTATCTTAATGAGAGCAAGTCAGATATATCGGAGCGACTAGATTACGCATTTACAATTTTCCCGAAATTGAAGGAGCGTGTTGGTCAGTTAGCCGGAACGATGTCTGGCGGTGAGCAGGCGATGTTGACGATTGCGCGAGGATTAATGGGTAATCCAGAATTGATAATTTTTGATGAACCCTCTCTTGGCTTATCGCCGTTATTTGTAAAGGAAAACTTTCGAGTTATTCAAGAGATAAATGGGCAAGGTATAAGTGTGTTGCTGGTAGAGCAAAATGTTAGGCAAACCCTCGCCATTTCCCACGTAGGACATGTGCTGGCACAAGGTAAAATCATTACATCGGGCAATACTGAAACTTTGCGAGAAAGTGATGCGCTTAAAGCAGCGTACTTTGGAGGTTAGGCTGGCACACCCAGCGAGGAGAAGACAATGGTAGATGCAGTCGAATTAACGAAGCAACTGGTTCGAATGAACACCGTAAACCCGCCAGGCGATGAAGAGGCTTGCGCGAGGGTGATAGGTAAGCTTCTGAGCGATTCCGGTTTTGATGTTTCTTATTATCCGCTCGGTGATAGGCGGGCTAGTTTGGTTGCGCGAATCGGAGGATCTCGTAGTAAAAAGCCCATGTGCTTAACTGGCCATATAGACACGGTGCCGTTGGGCGCAGCTCCATGGACGAAGGATCCATTCGCTGGCGAAACCGATAGCGGTAGCCTCTACGGCCGAGGTACCAGTGATATGAAAAGTGGAGTAGCTGCAATGGTGGCTGCGGCCATTTCTTTTGGCAATAAGCTTCAGACTTCGCCGGGGTTGGAGCTCGTGATTACGGCTGGTGAAGAGGTTGGCTGCGATGGTGCATTTGATCTCGTTCGACAACAAGGAGCACTTGGGCGTGCGGGAGCAGTGTTAGTCGGCGAGCCGAGCTCGAATATTCCGTACATTGGACACAAAGGTGCGTTTTGGTTGTATGCAAAAACAAAAGGCGTAACTGCCCACGGTTCAATGCCAGAGCTTGGCGACAACGCGATTTACAAAATGGCCAAAGCCATAACAGCGCTTGAGAATTTCAAATTTTCTACACCGCCTCATCCGCTCATGGGACAAGCCACATTAAATGTCGGAATGGTCAACGGGGGGTTAAACATCAACTCGGTACCGGATGAGGCCAAAATAACTATTGATATTAGGAGTGTGCCGACCTCTGGGCATGACAGCATACGGAATGATTTGCATAAATGTTTAGGACCAGAGGTTGAGCTCGAGACATTCATAGACCTTGAAAGCGTTTACTCTGAACCTGAGGACCCATGGATTCAGCGCGTTTTAGATCTGACAGCCCCATATCTTGGCGGACGACCGGAACCGAAGATTGGAACGTACTTTACTGATGCGGCTGCGCTTACTCCGGCGTATGGTTCGCCGCCGACTTTAATCCTGGGACCAGGTGAACTTCATATGGCGCATAAAACAGATGAATACTGTGTCATTGAAAGAGTCGAAGCAGCCGTAGCTCTCTACAAAGATATCATTAAGGATTGGTGTGAGGTGTAGTTCTTTTTAGTAGCGAGAGTAATAGTGCGACTCCTTAGTTATTTCGAGAAAAGATCGCTGCGTGAACTTTGTAAGGTCGGTTGTGCTGAGCGGGCAGTGCTGAGTTTAAACGATCAGGGGTGCATGGTGATGCTAACTGATCCAAATGAGATCAAGGGTAGTATCGGTGCAGGGGAGTCGAAGGCACTTGACGAGTCTTTTGCAGAAGCACTTTCACAGCGTTCTCCTGTAATTTTCATAATAGATTCTGCTGGAGCTCGTATCACCGATGGCTTGAAAGGCCTTAGCGCATTTACCCGTATGTTTAGATCTGCCCTAGACTATCGTATCGCCGGGCTTCCGCTCATATCGGTCGTCGATGGAAACTGTTTTGGTGGGGCTAGCGTTATGGCCGCACTCAGTGGTGTCCTGGCGGCTAGCGACACAAGTCGGATCGCGCTATCTGGCCCACGCATCTTAAAAAACGCTGATATCTCGAACGTTTCAGTGCGTGATACAGCGACTGATTCAATTTCCTTGATCATCTCCGCAAGAGAGCGCCACAGAAACGAGTTGTGTTCTATATTCGAGGCCAGAGCAAATCGAGTTGAATTGCTAGAAAATTTACTTGTTACTTATCCACGTAAAGCTCAATCGATTGAAGGTTGGCAAGAAAGTTTACGATTACGTCTGGTGAGGCATGTTGGCAAACTCAAAGCATTAGATGTAACCAATAGCTCATTGACGTTTGGATCGGGTGGTCCCGTAGGTTCTATCGAATGTTTTCAGCTAGCAGAGTGGCTCAGTAAGCAGCGTGAGGAGGGTGAAATCAATATCGACGTCGACTGTGATGGACAAAAGGTTTCGGTTGAGGAGGAGCAACTATTTTTGTCGGAATACATTGCATACCTCGCTGTGATTTTGAGGCAAAAAGTCAAAGAGGGGCTTCATGTAAAGGTGACGATCACCGGAAGTATATCTGGCGCTATCTATGTTGCGCTTGCGGCTGCAGCAAATCGGGTTGTGGCCAGACCGAACGCACGTATTCGAGTCCTACCAGATTCGTCAACTAGGAAAGTGTTAAATTCGCAGCAACAAGTGGAATCGCTAGAAGTGGCGAAAGAATTTGGGATCGTTGACGCTATCGAGTCAGCTTAAAAGTGTCCAAAAAATAATTAGCCTAATTAAAGATGAATTTTTATAAAAAAATTAGTGATACGTGCAAACGATATCCTCAAAAAATAGCGATCCTCTTAGATAACAAAAAATCGGTTACGTATACAGAATTAGATAAACTCGTAGCGAGGTATAGCCATGCTCTTATCCTGTCTGGTGTAAATGTTGGTGAACGAGTGGTTAGCCAAGCAGATAAAAGCATAGAGGCATTACTCTTATACTTGGCGTGTCTTCGCACCGGTGTGATTTTTGTGCCGCTAAATACCAGTTATCGTGATGACGAGTTACGGTATTTCCTTGAAGACGCTAGACCAAAATTATTTATAACGTCTCGCGAGCCTTCTGGAAAAATCAAATCTTTCTGTGAATCGATAAATATACAGTCAGAGACTCTAGGGGCGGTAGAGCCGAGCCGACTTCAAAGTTTGGTACAGCACGCGTCCGACGAGTCCGAGATTGTGGTAAGGAATAGCAGCGATACCGCTGTCATTATTTATACTTCCGGAACTACTGGGCGTAGCAAAGGCGCGATGGTGACACATGAAAATTTGATCACCAATGCCGATGCCTTGATAAATCTTTGGAGATTTTCTGACGCAGACATGTTGATTCACGCGTTACCGATTTTCCACGTGCACGGATTATTTGTCGCTAACCATTGTGCGCTTACCTCGGGGGCTACGATTATTTGGCACGAACGATTTGATTTAGATCGGATAATGAATGCATTGCCAACGGCTACTGTTTTGATGGGAGTTCCAACTTTTTATACGCGGATGCTGGGTGACCAAAGATTAACACCAGAACTAGTCACGAAAATGAGACTTTTTATTTCAGGTTCTGCACCACTACTTGAGGAAACTCATACACTTTTCGAGGCGAAAACTGGACATCGGATCCTAGAAAGATACGGCATGTCAGAGGCAGGGATGATTACGAGTAATCCATATAAAGGAGAGAGAAAAGCTGGGACCGTAGGCTGTCCTTTACCTGGAGTGAAGGTACGTATTACCGATGACGATGGAAACCTTACTCAAGATGGTGCAAAGGGACATGTACAAATAACGGGCCCAAATGTCTTTTCGGGTTATTGGAATAACCTAGAAAAAACAAAGGAAGAATTTACAGCAGATGGTTGGTTTAAAACGGGAGATATCGGCGAGTGGGATGGCGATGGTTATTTATCGATCGTAGGAAGAAGTAAAGACCTAATTATTTCTGGTGGTTTTAATGTCTATCCAAAAGAAATTGAATTGGTGATAGATGCAATTGATGGAATAAAAGAATCCGCAGTTATTGGTGTGCCACATCCTGATTTTGGCGAGGCAGTTACGGCCGCGGTGACTTTAGAGTCTGGAAGCGACTTAGGTGTGGCTCAGATAATGGCCGTGACCCAATCGCAACTGGCCCCTTACAAGGTGCCGAAGACAATACATTTTCTTGATGACCTGCCGCGCAATGCAATGGGTAAAGTTCAAAAAGCTGAGCTAAGAAAAATGTTTAGTGACGATTGGGTTAGATAGTTATCCAAAAATAGTGGTAAACATCTTAACTGCTAGCCCTAATAAAATAATTGCGAAAATCTTTTTTAATGTAGTGACTGGTAGGCTATGCGTGAGCTTCGCTCCAAATGGCACTGTCATGAATGTTCCGACGACAATACCGATAAGTGCAGGAATATACACATATCCAATCGTGTGGTCTGGCAAGTCGCTATTTCCATAGCCGGTAGATATATATCCGATCGCTCCCGCTACCGCGATCGGGAAACCTAAAGCAGCAGATGTCCCAACTGCGTTTCTCATCTGCACGTTACACATCACCATTAACGGGATGGTAATTACACCCCCTCCTACTCCGACCAAGCTGGATAAGATTCCAATCAAGGCAGAGCCTAACCCGAGACCAATTTTATTTGGTAACGATCGTGAGGCCTTAGGTTTGATATCTAGAAGTAAGTGAGTAGCCGAGTAGCCAGCAAATAATACAAACAAAGCCGCTAAATACCTCGCATCAAGCTTATCAGCGAAAAAACTGCCGGCAAGCGTGCCTACGATCAATGCTGGAGCTGCCGATCTTACTAAAGGCCAAAGAATCGCCTCTCTAGAATGATGCGCACGGATGCTCGATAGCGACGTAAAAACAATGGATGCGAGAGATGTTCCAAGCGCTAGGTGCAGAATTTTATCTGGAGCGAGTTGTTGCGCAGAAAATATGAAGACCATTAGGGGAACAAGCAGCGTTCCTCCACCGATACCCAGTAGCCCAGCGAAAAAGCCGACGAAAAGACCAAGGAGTAAATAGGCGATTAGCCAATCCATTTCAAAGTTTTATAAAAGTTTTTGAATAAATTCCCACTCCTTCGTTGATACAGGAGTGATCGATAGTCGACAGCCTTTTCTCAAGAGCGCCATTTTTTCTAATTGTTTGTATTTTCTAAGCTCTGAGATCGGTAACGTTTTTGTTTTTTTTACGTACTTAACATCAACATTAAACCATCTTGGTTTTTCTAAACTCGCTTTTGGATCGTAATACTCACTTTCAACATTGAATTGGGTCGCATCTGGATAGGCTTTCTTGGCGACCTTGGCAAGGCCAACGATACCGGGTTCCGCACAGCTCGAGTGATAAAAAAGGATCATATCCCCCACTGCCATATCGTCCCGCATAAAATTCCTCGCTTGATAATTGCGAACCCCTGACCATGGCTCAGTTTTTTTATTGCAGTGAGCTAAATCGTCGATGCTAAATACATTTGGTTCTGATTTCATCAACCAGTAGTTTTTTGCTTGCTCTGCAGGCATTATTAGTTTTCTCTCCACTAGCTAATCTAAGGGTACTCAAACCCGATCTAGGGTTTCGGCGAGGGCCCCTTGACGCTAGAATCACTCGTAATCATCCTGAACCTAAGGTTCAAGGCGGTCGCCTTCCAAACACCGTAGGTACATTCACGTGGAACGCGCACAAAAGTGTTTTTGGGTCGGCGTCCTAATTTTTATGTCATTGGTTCAGAAAATATATCGAGTGAATCCAACGCAAGGGATGTATATATATTAAAAGAGGTTATTTTGATCCACAAGTGCGGAATCGATTTTGTTATTAATGGTCGTTATTTTGCTCTGGAGTTCCCCTAGGTCTAATCCACCCTCTTTTAAGGACATGAGTTCGTGAGCTAGGTTAAGGGCCGCCATCACCGCTATCTTTTCAGAGCCTACAATCTTATTCATGTCTCGAATGTCCGTCATTCGCCTCTCGAGAAACTCTACGGCTTGTAAGATCCCGGCCTTTTCTTTCTCTGCACATGCGACGCGGTAAGATCGACCCAACAAGGTGAATTCGATGCTGGAGGTTTTTTTATTCATTCGATCTCATCTGGAAGTCGCTCCATGATGCTGGAAATTTTCTCTGACGCTAGCGTTATGCGGGTGTTCAAATCTTGGTTTTCGTTTTCAAGTCTAGCGATGTTCTGTTTCAAGCGCAGGTTCACCACCTTCAGTTTGTTACATAGTTCGATCAGGGACGAAATTTTTTTATCAAGATTTTTCAAGTCATTTTGCATCGACTAAATATATTTCCGGTAGCGTAAAAGTCAACTCTACAGGAATTACAGAAACTAGGGATTTTTTTGTATACGGTGTACAATTGGGTTGTGTTGAGGTGCTGCTTTTTTGAGCACGTTAAACGGGAAATTAGGTGAGAGGAAATTGATGTCCTCAAATCCTGTGCTGCCCCCGCAACGGTAATTGAGAGCGGTATTAGAAGGTGCTTAAAGCACCTAAAAGCCACTGGAATGTAAGTACTAACTTATTCTGGGAAGGTTCTAATACAATACTCATAAGCCCGGATACCGGCCTTAACCAAAAGATGATTGTCGAGCAGATTGGAATTAAATGGTTTCCTTGTAAGAGCCATCCCATCAGCTTCGTTAATTACCCTAAATTTCTCACACGGTGGGTGTGATGTCAGGAGGTTTCTGGAATGCGTTTCTTGGGTTTTTCGCCTGCTTGTATTTTTGTATCCCTATTGATTCTGTCGAGCGGAGTCGTCGCAGATGAAGTCACAATTGACGATATCGAAATTACGATAAATCGATTTACCAATCCGTTAGCACAGCAATCAGGCAACATTCAGGTAATTACGAACGAACAAATTAGAGAATCGGCAGCTAAAAATGTGCCGCAATTGCTATCGAGCGAACTAGGACTCTTTACTACTTTTGATTTTTATGGAAATGGAACAAAAAGCGCTGCTATGGACTTGCGAGGATTCGGTTCGGTTGCAGACGAAAACACATTAATACTGGTTGATGGCCGTAGGGTAAAAAATAATGATTTAAGTTCGGTCCAATGGTCTGCCATACCTTTGGACTCGGTCGAGCGTATTGAGGTGTTACGAGGGTCCGGTGGGGTTTTATATGGCGGCGGCGCAACGGCAGGCGCTATCAACATAGTTACCCGATCTCCAGAACCCGGAGATGATTCAGCGAAAATAATTTCTCAAGCAGGCTCTTTTGGTACGCGCTCTCTTGCCACATCCCTTACATTGACAGGAGATAGTTCTGGGCTCTACGTGTACGCCCAGCGCTACAACTCCGATAACTACAGAGAAAACAATGAGGAGAGAGAAAGTATATTTGACGGCGAATACCGAGTGTATGTCGGCCCCGGAGAATATGCGATTAAGTTTGGACTAAATCGCGAGGACCTCCGGTTGCCCGGGGCGTTGGGAATAAAGCCAAGCACCGGTCTAAATGAGACAGAGCCGAATCGAAGGGCAACGCAAAATCCGGGGGACTATTCTATTTTAGACGGTGACTATGTGACACTGCTCGCTGAATATAACGTCTCCCAAAATACCAATTTTGTCGGTGAAATTGGTTACCGAGATAGGAAATCTACCGGGTTCTTATATTCAAATTATGCGTCCAGTAATTACTCAAACTTCATCGTTACTGATACACGGGTTGTTCATTTATCCCCACGGGTCAAGCATTTATCAAAAGCCTTTGGTAAGGAGAATGAATTAATCTTTGGAGCAGATCTTTACGATTGGGACTTATACAAGACAGATACGATAACTCCTTGGGGAACTACGCTATCGCAGTTGACGATGTTAGACCAAAGAAATGTTGGACTCTATGTCAAAGACACGATACAGATTTCCGATAAGTTTTTGTTAACAGGCGGTTATCGATATGAAAACCAAAAGATAGACGCGTCTGATAAAGATATAACCTCTAGCAGCCAAGATCAAAATATGTCGGCCTACGACTTTGGCGGGAAGTACATTATTAGTAACACCATCGCCATTAGAGCTAGTACCAGCAAGAGTTTTAGAACTGCAAATGCTGATGAGGTTGGGTTTTCGAGTGAGTACGATACGTCTTGGAATCGGGAATTCCAATTTTTGAGACCTCAAATTTCTCATACTCATGAAATCGGCGTGGATTTCGAACACGAAAATATTTTTTTTAAAACAGCGCTTTTCCAGATTGACACCAAGGATGAGATTCGCTTGGAAAATTTGACCTCGGGAGTTGGAAATACGAACTACCCTTTTACCCAGCGTCGCGGGGTTGAGTTAAGGGGTGGCTTAGATCTCTCCGCATGGAGCCTGGTGGCAAACTATGCTTATACTCAAGCAAAATTCCTAACGGGTTATTTAGAAGGACAGTCTGGCTATATTTCGAACATCGATCTGACAGATAAAACTATACCAATGGTCCCGAGACATCGCTTCTCGATTAACGCGGGAAAGAAATTTAATGACTCGTTTCGATTGGACTCAACTTGGAGTTATTTCAGCGAACAATTTATGGATAACGATGAGTCCAATTCGCTTGGAAGACAAATACCAGGGTTCTCAGTTTTGGATGTGAAAGCATCTATGAAATGTGGTGACTATTCTCTAGCGCTAAGTGTCAACAACGTATTAGATCGAGAATACTACTCTTACGCTGTAAGATCTCAGACCTCTGGGAACGACAAATTCAATGTTTACCCTCATGCGGGACGTGCTGCCTTCGTAACACTAGAATACGCTTTTGATCTTAATTAATAGACAATCAGCGCTTAGGTAAACAGACGAGCAACTGGTTGTTTTATCAATCGTCTGGTAAGGTGCAGCGCATGAGCTATCAACAGAGTTCACAATTATATTTTCGGCTCCTTAATTACCTTAAGCCGTATTGGGTGGTGTTTGCCATCTCCCTAGTAGGTATGGTTTTGACTGCGGCGTCTGAAGTGGCACTGCCAGTGTTAATCAAACCCTTTCTCGATGGTACATTTGTAGACAAGAATCCCAGTTTATTAACATGGACGCCGATTGCGGTTGTATTGCTATTTCTATGTAGGGGTGTTGGTGGCTTCTTAGCGCAGTTTGGTAGCTCATGGGTCGGAAATAAAATCGTTCTGGACCTTCGCCAAGAAATGCACGCGAGAATACTGGAGTTGCCTTTATCTTCGTTGCAGTCAACTAAGTCTGGCAGCGTAATCTCGCGTTTTACGTTTGATGTTAACCAGGTGCAATACGCAGTTACGCAAGTGGTCACTGTTCTTGTTAAAGATTTTTTGACACTTTTTGGTCTTTTTTTCTACCTCCTATATTTAGACTGGAAGTTGACAGCGATTACGCTGATCATGGCGCCACCCATTTCTGTCGCAGTCAAATATTTCAATAAGCGTATGCGGGCCAGTAGTCGTGCAACCCAGGATTCGATGGGGGAATTAACTAGCCGCGTACAAGAGACCGTTGATTGCGCAAAGGTCATCAGGGTCTACGAAGGCTTCAAGCCGGAGGGAAATCGTTTTTTTGAGACCACTAATAAATTGCGCGGCGCAATTATGAAACAGGTCTCCGCTGCAGCAGCGAATGTACCAATCGTTCAATTTTTCGCAGCACTCGCAACAGGCGTTGTAATTTATTATGTAACGCTCCAAGCGCAAAGTAACGATGCCAGCGTTGGTGGGTTCGTTTCTTTCCTTGCTGCTATGTTAATGATGACCGCGCCAATTAAAAGGTTAGCGGGCGTGACTGAACATTTGCAACGTGGGCTCGCTGCGGCGGAAAGTATTTTTCAATTAATTGACCAGTCCAGCGAAGAAGATGGAGGCGTGATTGTTGGGAAATTGAGCGGAAAAATAGAATTTAGAAATGTTAGCTTTGCCTATACTCCTAATGATGGGCCTGTATTAAAAAATATCTCGCTATGTATCAATTCTGGAGAAAGGGTTGCAATCGTTGGTGCATCTGGCAGTGGGAAGACGACACTTTCTAACTTGTTGCCACGTTTCTACGAGGTGACATCGGGAAGCCTGCTAGTTGACGACCAAGAAATACAGTCACTATCGCTTAAATCACTAAGAAAAAATATTGCACTAGTTAGTCAAGAGACATCACTTTTTAATGACACTATCTTGGCAAATATTACGTATGGCTCTAATCAAGCCAAGAGTCAAGATGAAATTAGAGCCGCCGCTGAAGCAGCATATGTTTTAGAGTTTGCCGAAAAAATGCCGAATGGTTTGAGAACAGTCGTCGGTGAACATGGATCAAATCTTTCTGGCGGACAGAGGCAGAGGGTTGCCATAGCCCGAGCCATACTAAAAGATGCGCAAGTTGTTATCTTAGATGAGGCGACTTCAGCGCTTGATTCAGAGTCCGAGAAATACATTCAAGAAGCATTAGAGATTCTCACTCGTGGCAAGACGACCATCATAATTGCTCATCGGTTTACAACAATCGAAAAAGCAGATCGGATCGTAGTCTTGGATGGCGGACGCATCGTTGAACAGGGAAATCACGCTGACTTGCTATCGGCCGGAGGTGTATACGCCAACTTGTATGCGCTTCAAAGCAGCGGATTTTCTACATCACTTTGACAAAAAAATATCCCATACTCTTAATTTACAATTAAGAAAACAAAAATCGTATTTTTTCTAAGCGGGGGTCATATGGAGGGGGACGGTCAAAGAAAAAACGTATTGGCACTCGACTCAAAACAAGGGGTTAACGACAGGCGAGGTTTCCTTAAGGGCGCTGGGATGGCCGCTGTTGCTGCGCTAGTAGGAGAAGTCATTCCGTTTCAGGCTAATTTACCGGAGGGTTTCGTGCCGGCAGCAGCTGCCGCTGATGATTCGGTGTTGACTGGAAAAGATGGGCTCTCTTTATTAAATGATAGGCCGGTAAACGCCGAGACCCCTCCCCATTTTTTGGATGACGACGTCACCCCTACCGATAGACATTTTGTTCGGAATAATGGCATTCCACCAACGGACATCGACCTGGCAGCTTGGCGATTAGTCATAGATGGTGAAGTTGATAAACCGCTCTCCTTATCTCTGGAGGATCTTCGATCAAAGTTTGAGGTTGTGAAACTCAAGCTTCAGCTCGAGTGTGGAGGCAATGGCCGCGCATTTTTTGAGCCAAAGGCAAAGGGTAACCAGTGGACTTATGGTGCAGTAGGGTGCTCAGAGTGGACGGGTGTAAGGCTGGCCGATGTATTAAACGCGGCGGGCCTCAAACCTACGGCTGTCTATACTGGACATTACGGGTCGGATTTACACCTATCTGGGAACTCAGAGAAAGAAGCTATTTCACGAGGTGTGCCGATCGCAAAAGCGATGAACCCCTACAACTTAATTGCGTTTGAGCAAAACGGTGCACCGATCCATCCGGAGAATGGAGCGCCTCTTCGACTTGTCGTGCCTGGTTGGCCGGGTTCATGTTCACAAAAGTGGCTCAATAGAATCTGGGTTAGAGACCAGGTGCATGATGGCGCCAAGATGACGGGTACCTCCTACCGTGTTCCTCGATATCCGGTGGCTCCGGGCGAAGAGGTAGCGAAAGAGGATTTTGCGATCATAGAGTCGATGCCTGTTAAGTCTTTGATCACATCGCCTCAAACCGGAGTGAAAGTTGCCGATCGTAAGTTACTTGTGAGAGGCCATGCGTGGGCGGGAGATCGCAGTGTATCGAGGGTTGATATCACAATTGATTTCGGTCGTACCTGGGTGAGCGCGGAGCTCAATGCTCCAGCTAATCCCTTCGCCTGGCAGACTTTTTCGACACAAGTTTCTTTTCCGGAGCGTGGCTATTATGAGGTTTGGGCTCGAGCAACCGATGATACCGGGGTTCAACAGCCGTTCAGTATCGCGTGGAATCCGAAGGGGTATCTTAACAATATGATGCACCGGATTGCAGTGTATGTAGGCTAGAACCGTTTTTGTTCTAGTAATTGTATGTTCAAAGCCAATCGATTGTTTCTGATCTTGCTCACTTTTGTGTTGGTTGGCATCACTCAAGCGATCAATGCTCGAGCTGCCGAAAATGACTGGGGCGGATTGCCCAAAGGTGTTGGGCAAGAAGAAGTTTTTTACCAGTGTGGGTCATGTCATTCGCTGATGTTGGTAAAGCAGCAAGGATTAAGCAGAGATCGTTGGGAGGACACCCTCGTTTGGATGATAGAAG
>JAURFP010000110.1 GCA_030834275.1 Burkholderiales bacterium
TGATTTCCAGACCTTCCATTGGAGTAGATGAACCCGTCACATGTATCTTCCCGTTGGGGAACAATTTGACCGATCGTTTCTTTCCGTCTTTGACATCTTTGGAAAGTGTCAGCGAATTGTTGAAGTGGGTCGTGCCCATGTTCCAGCCACTCGTGCCGTTGACGAACTTCTCTGCGAACGTCGGGAGCGAAGTTGTTGCGCCGTCCCTTCCGCCCATGACCGTCATCGTGGACACCCTGGGTAACGTTGGCTTGGTGTCCTTGACCTGATCCCTAGCTTTGATGACATTCCCGAGGAATGTTCTGAAGTCTTTGGCTTCCATATTTAAAAAGAAAACGCACCTATTCTTTAATATGAGATGTGATCACTGCAAAAAGAAGGGTCTCGTGTGCATCCCTTGTTCCTGTTGTGATCGCAAGTCTCTGTGCACCCGTTGTATCCTATTAGAGAATCACGAGTGTTCAGGTATCCTGAATAAAATTCAGTCGCAGCTAGAAATGATAGAAAAGCTAAACCCTAAAATTGAAAGTGAGAAAATTACAAAACTTTAAATAGGGTTACCATGCTGATGGCGAGAATAATTAGGGCTGCGGTTCCACCAGCCATACTGGCAGCGTTGGCGATGCCCATCATACCCTCGGTCTTCACGAGGATGTTATCCTTCTCGACCAACGGCACGTTCAGCCACGGAGGGAGTGAGTAGTTCCTTTCCGGGTAGGGATTGCGGTTGAGTGGATAGTCCTGAGAACCTGGCGTGCAATAGTAGGGCGTCCTCCATCCGGCGGCGATCGTCTTCTCGCACCCCTGACTGGGCTCGAAGTCCTGAGGCGCGATGGTGCCGCCGAGAGCATCTCCGGTGGGGCGAACCGAATTCAC
>JAURFP010000111.1 GCA_030834275.1 Burkholderiales bacterium
CCATCCTCATGAAAAAGGAGGGCATGATGGGTAGCATGGACGCAGCCAACATCGCAGGCAACGCCGCCGCTGCTATCCTCATAGCCCTTAGCGTTTTGACGCTCGTCAAATTTTTGTAATTTTGCCACTTTCAATTTTAGGGTTTAGCTTTTCTATTGTATCCCTCTCGGACTGAATTTTATTCAGGATACCTGGACACTCATGAAACTCCAGTTGGATACAAGAGGTACACAGAGACGTGTGATCACAGTGATCACATGGAATACAGATCATCTTCTTCTTCTTACAGTGACCACATCTCATATTAAAGAAGTGACGTGTCTTACTTTTAAATATGGAAGCCAGAATCTTTCGAACCTTTCTTGGGAACATCATCAAGGCGCATGATGCGATCAAGGGACCCAAGCCCACGTTGCCCAGAGTGTCCACGATGACGGTCATGGGAGGCAGAGACGGCATCACGACCCCTCTCGCGACTTTCAAAGAGAAGTTTGTCGACGGGACTGATGGTTGGAATATGGGCACAAATCACTTTAACAACTCACTGACGCTGTCCAAGGATGTCGGTGAAACCAAAAAACGCTCGGTCAAGTTGTTTCCCAACGGGAAAATTCACGTGACAGGATCATCTACACCCATGGAAGGTCTCAAGATCATCCGTGATATTCAAGTTATAGTAGATGGGGTCTTTCCTGAGACCACCAACAGTCCCGTGTCACCCATGGAAACACAGATGATCAATGCAACGTTCCGTCTTCCTCACGGCATCGATCAGATGGCTTTACTGGATCTTTACAAGAAGCATCGCAAGTATGTGTCAAAGTCATCTTACAGCCCTGAGACATACTCGGCAGTGAAAGCTAAGAT
>JAURFP010000112.1 GCA_030834275.1 Burkholderiales bacterium
TTATTTTCTATGGAACTAAGAGTCCTCTCAATAATTTCAATTTTATTAAAAATTAATTCTAGTTCTTGCGAACTACTTTTATCATCAAATTTTTTATTAGCATTACTTTTATTTTGTAATATTGGCTCTTTTTTTGGCGTGTAGTTCTTGTCGCTTAATTGTTGCTTAATTTCTGAGAGAGATTCAAGAATTTTTTTTGATTTATCGTCATTAGAAGAGTTATTAATTGAAGTACTTCTACCAAATTGATCAACATCCAAACTCATTTAAGCTAATTTAGAGAAAGAAAATAAATAATCAATGGGATGTACAATGGTGCCGGCTGGGGGACTCGAACTCCCGACCTGATGATTACAAATCAACTGCTCTACCAACTGAGCTAAGCCGGCAATAGGGTATTAAATATACTAATATGTCTAATAAACAATAATTTTATTTAATATTTAATTTGTAGTGATGGGCAGCAATTGCTATGGAATTTGCTGCATTATAGCTGTCCACACCTTCAATTCTTAACTGTGGTATAGATACTATAAAATCACTTTTTTCTAAAATGTTTTTCCTGATTCCGTTTCCTTCATTGCCTACAATAATAACAGCTCTTTTATCAATTTTAAATTCTGCATCTAATAACTCACCTCCCATATCAAGTGAATAAATCCAATAGGACTGCTTTTTTAATTCTTCTAGTGTTCTTCCTAAGTTT
>JAURFP010000113.1 GCA_030834275.1 Burkholderiales bacterium
TGGGGATCATGACCACCTCTGTTTAGCTTCCAAATGTCATTGTCTGTCATTGAAGAAACTAGCTTTGTTAATTCAGGATATTTACCAAAAAATTTTTCTCTAACATAAGCACCACCCTTAGCTTTCATAGCTTGATATTCACCATCAACACACTCATTCATTCTTTTCATTAAAAGCCCTGTTTTATCTGCTTTTAAAAGTGGGTCCCAATAAGATCCCCAAATTACTTTTAATACATTCCAACCAGAACCTCTAAAACCACCTTCTAGTTCCTGAATAATTTTTCCGTTTCCTCGAACAGGTCCATCCAACCTTTGTAAATTACAATTAATGACAAAAATTAAATTATCTAAATTTTCTCTAGCAGCTAAACCTATTGCTCCCATAGACTCTGGTTCATCCATTTCCCCGTCACCAAGAAAGGCCCAAACTTTTCTTCCCTCATCTTTAATCAGTCCTCTGTTGATTAAATATTTCATAAACCTTGCTTGATAAATTGCCATGATTGGACCTAAGCCCATAGACACAGTTGGGAATTGCCAAAAATTTGGCATTAACCATGGATGCGGATATGAAGATAAACCCCCTTTATCAACCTCTTGTCTAAATCTATCTAATTGAGAACTAGTTAGTCTTCCCTCTAAAAAAGCTCGTGCATACATTCCTGGAGCTGAATGACCTTGAAAATAAATTAAATCT
>JAURFP010000114.1 GCA_030834275.1 Burkholderiales bacterium
TATTCCATCCATGATTTCCGTTGACGAACTTTTCCTGGAAGGTCGCGAGGGACGTCGTGGCACCATCCCTGCCACCCATGACGGTCATCGTGGACACTCTGGGTAATGTTGGTTTGTTTCCTTTGATCTCATCGCGCGCTTTGATGATGTTCCCAAGGAACGTTCGAAAGTTTTTGGTCTCCATATTTAAAAAGAAAACGCAACTCTTCTTTAATATGAGATGTGTTCACTGTAAGAAGAAGGGTCTCGTGTACATCACCTGTTCTTGGTGTGATCTCAAGACACTATGCACCAGTTGTATTCAGTTAGAGAATCATGAGTGTCTGGGTATCCTGAATAAAATTCAGTGTACAAAAGAAACACTAAAACAACTAAACCCTAAAATTGAAAGTGAGAAAATTACAAAAATTTAACCAGCGTCAATATACTGAGGGCTATGAGGATACAAGTTGCGGTGTTTCCCGCAGCGTTGGCGACATCCATGCTCCCGATCATCCCTTCGGTTCCGGTGATAATATTATCCTTCATGGGTGCGACGACGTTTAGCCAAGGGGGTAGTGAGTAATTTCTTTCTGGATAGGCTTTGCGGTTGAGTGGGTAATCCTGGGAACCTGGTGTGCAGTAGTAGGGGGTTCTCCACCCTGCTGCGATCGTCTTCTCGCATCCTTG
>JAURFP010000115.1 GCA_030834275.1 Burkholderiales bacterium
GATTCACTATGTCGAAGACGCTGCTGAGAATTGGGCATTAGGAATTAAGGTGCTTTGATGAATGACAATGATAAGCGTATGCCGTATTGGGAATATATGAGAATCAGTGAACCAAACGAGATAAGTTTGAACAATACTGAGCTATCAGTTTTAGTAGGTGATTTAGCTGTCAGAGTAAAGACGCTAGAAGAAGAAATAAAGACTTTAAAAAATCAATGATACAATATGCCGTCATAGCTCAGTTGGTAGAGCAGTTGATTTGTAATCATCAGGTCCCGAGTTCGAATCTTGGTGACGGCACCATTTTCTAAAAGTGGTTGACATTCCAACAAAAATAACATATATTAATATGACAGTTGCGAATAACATCTATCTATAAGGAGTACTTCAATGCTTGATGCCGCTGAACTCATAGAACTCGCAGTCTTCGAAAGACATTATACGGATCTAGAGTGTAAGTATCAAAAGCAAGATACTCTTTATAACGATGAATCGGTAATTATCAACTATTTCAAAAATCGCATAAACGACCTCAAAGAAAGGTCAAGGGACAACTGAATGCTTAAACTACAATATGAAGAGTTTGTGGCTCATATACACAAGACCGCTCGACGGTCTGATTGTAGTTATATGGAAGCAGTTATTGACTACGCACAGAAGAAC
>JAURFP010000116.1 GCA_030834275.1 Burkholderiales bacterium
AACATGGGTACTTTAAACTTTTAAAAAGGTATACCTGTTCATTGGAATTTTTAATTGTAGATCTAAAACTGGAGGGTATCGAAACTCTATTTTTTGAGTCTATGGTTCCTAAAAATGAAGATAGAAATACGTTCATGGTATTTCATGGGATTATATGGGATTTTAGGGTAATAGTAAAATTAATTATGGGTAGCTATAAGCTGAGTTCTGTATTTTTATAAAAAAAAGCAGTCATTTATCTAGGCTATTCATTACTGAATAGCTCAAGCGATCAACCCAGGTCAACTGTAGAAATAGTTTTAACCTCTATTTGATCTTACTCGTGATAGGGTTTACATATCGCGATATTTTTTATAATACCCGGTGAGCTCTTACCTCGCCTTTTCACCCTTACCCGAAGGCGGTTTTTTTCTGCTGCACTTTCCCTAAGGTTTCCCTCGACGGATGTTATCCGTTATCACTTTCTACGCGAGCTCAGACTTTCCTCTTCAACTAAAGTTAAAGCGACTGCGAGCTACCCAACAAAATAATATATTTTTTATTTAAATATTAAATTATAAAAATCTTTTAAAAAAGCTTGATTTATTTCAGAATTAATTTTTTGTTTATTATAATTAAGTGATCTCTTTACAGCAATAATACAGTCATTTTTATAA
>JAURFP010000117.1 GCA_030834275.1 Burkholderiales bacterium
AGATATCAACATCCATTGCCAATCCTTTATTTTGAATCTCTCCTAAAATTACTGGCTGATATAAATTTCCTAAAACAAAACATGATACGATATCGGTGCCGCCAGATATTGAGGATAAATGAACATTTTTTTTAATATTATTATAAACATACAAAAAACCCTCAGGAGACAGTGGAGATCCAGTTGAACAAACTGTTCTTAAATTTTTTAGCGCATATTTATATTTTAAATTAGGTCTTAACTTTCTTAGGGCATCGATATATTTGGCACTTATTCCAAATAAAGTAATATTTTCTTTTTCTGCAATTCTTAGTAACAAATCATCATATCTATACATTGGAGAGCCATCGTATAAAACTATTGAGGCTTTGGATGCTAATGCACTTATTAACCAATTCCACATCATCCAGCCACATGTTGTAAAATAAAATACATTATCTTTTTCTCTTATATCGCAATGAAGAAGATGTTCTTTTTTATGTTGCAATAATACACCTCCAGATCTGTGAACTATACATTTAGGCTTACCTGTTGTCCCACTTGAGTAAAGAATTGCTAAATCTTTTTCAAAATCAAATTTTTTAAATACTATTTCTTCACTTTTATTTTTAAT
>JAURFP010000118.1 GCA_030834275.1 Burkholderiales bacterium
GCAGTGGCAACTATGTATATTCTTGGCAGTCTTCGGCCAATGCAGATTTCTCTTCAGCCACTACGCTTACAGGGGAGACGGGGACGACCCTTTCATTTTCTGCAGCGATGCAAGCAGGGGGCACGTTGTATTACCGTCGCGGGGTACGTGACAACACACATCCGAACACTACGACGTATGAATGGACGACAGGTGTTTTGAAGACCGCTCGTGCGTTACCTACAGTTACGGCATCGGCCAACCCCTCTACGAGTATTCCGGCATTAGCATCCGTAACGTTAACGGCTTCAGCTACAGGATCGGGAGGCTACACCTTTACCTGGAGCAATGCGGCCACAGGAAGCCCCACGACGGTAACACCTTCGACAACGACGAGTTATACGGTCACGGCGACGGACCAGTATAGTTGTTCAGCTACTTCCACGGCGGTACAGGTGACAGTAGATCCTTTGGTGGGTGGAGTGATTGCTACGACGGATAATACGATTTGCTCTGGGGCGGTGCCTACGGCATTAACCAGTACGTCGGCAGCGAGCGGAGGTACGGGCTCTAACTATACATATCAGTGGCAGAAGAGTACGACAAGTACGT
>JAURFP010000119.1 GCA_030834275.1 Burkholderiales bacterium
TAGAATAACTGGTTGATATAAATTACCTAAAACAAAACAAGATACAATGTCAGTACCACCAGATATTGATGATAAATGAACGTCTTTTTTGATATTATCATAAACATATAAAAATCCTTCAGGAGACAAAGGGGACCCTGTTGAACAAACTGTTCTTAATTTTTTTAATTTATATTTGTATCTTAAATGAGGTTTTAACTTTCTAAGAGCGTCTATATATTTGGCACTAATACCAAATAAAGTAATTTTTTCTCTTTCTGCAATTCTTAATAACAAATCATCCTGTTTATACATTGGGGAGCCATCAAACAAAACAATTGAAGCTTTTGAAGCTAATGCACTTACCAACCAATTCCACATCATCCAACCACATGTTGTAAAATAAAATACATTATCTTTTTCTTTAATATCACAGTGAAGAAGATGTTCTTTTTTATGTTGCAATAATACACCGCCAGATCTATGAACAATACATTTAGGTTTACCTGTTGTGCCGCTTGAGTATAGGATTGCTAAATCTTTTTCAAAATCATATTTTTTAAATATCATTTCTTTATTTTTAATTTTAATCAATTCGGTCCAATTAAAAAT
>JAURFP010000011.1 GCA_030834275.1 Burkholderiales bacterium
GCATCTTTTTTAGCCTTGTTCACATAATTATATCTTGGTGTTACAAACTTAATAGGATCTCGGCAACCCCAAAACTTTCTCGGCTACGTAACAAAGAATCATCTCTCGACTGATCGGCGCAATACGCATAAGCATTACCTCACGAAGATAACGTTCGATGTTGTACTCTTTGGCATACCCAACGCCACCATGCGTTCGCAGTGCGCGATCGCACGCCTCGAACGCCGCTTCCGCCGCCAAATACTTTGCCGCATTTGCCTCTGCACCGCAGTTACGCCCATCGTCGTATGAGCGTGCAGCATGCCAGACCATCAAATCCGCAGCCTCCAATGCCATCCAACTTTCAGCAAGGGGATGCTGAATCGATTGATTCGCTCCAATCTTCCTTCCAAAAACTTCGCGCTCAGAAGCATATTTTGCGGCTAAGTCTACCGCCCTCTTGCCAACGCCGATAGTTTCAGATGCAATCAAAATACGTTCGGGATTTAACGAATCGAGTAACAACCGAAATCCATCCCCCTCATTCCCAATTCGACTCTCTAAATCAACCTCTAAATTATCGATAAAAACCATGTTCGAATCGACAGCATTTCTACCCATCTTATCAATCGCCTTAACCTCAATTCGGCGCCGGTCTAGGTCACAATAAAAAAGAGTCAGACCGTCAATAGGTTTTACACATTGGTCCTTGGGAGTCGTCCTCACCAATAATAAAATTTTATTAGCCTCTTGCGCTGTGGTCGTCCACATCTTTTGACCGCTTATAACATAGCGATCACCTACCCTCCGACCAGTAGTTGAAATACTCGATGTATCAAGGCCTGCATCTGGCTCTGTAACTCCAAATGCAACCTTGTGTTTGCCATCGATTAACGGTGGGATGAATTTTAGTTTCTGCTCAGTGGAACCATGTTTAACAATCGCGTGAGGACCAAAGAGATTTATGTGAATCGAAGAACACGCTGAAATCGCACCAGCCGAATTTCCAACGATTTGCATCATCAGCGCAGCATCACTGACTCCTAACCCGCTGCCGCCTAGCTCTCGAGGCATCGTGATGCCGAGCCACCCACCATCAGCGAAGGCCTGGTGAAACTCTGTGGGGAATGAATGTGTCCGCTCCCGCTCACGCCAATATGCGTCATCGAAACGAGCGCAAAGAGCTCCAACGGCCTCAAATATCTGTTGCCTTCTCTCATTCGGCTCGAGACCTGCAGGTAAATTTTTCATGCTCGCTCACTGATGTAACACACTACTAACTGTCCTCTCCGCAGTGTATCATCCGAGAACGTCAAAGATATACAACATCACAACAAAACGTGTCCATTACACTCGAGACTAAAACCTGGGAGAATGACTGGGAATTGGTGGTTAACCATCAATTTTTGAGAACAGTTATGGAGCGTTTCAAACAACACGTGGACAAGAGGGTGCTTTTCATCAATAACGTCCTGAACCCCTCAGTTGTAGCGCGTGCTGCTGATCGACTCATCGCTAACGAGATTATTGATGAGTATATATTTGTATCTCAGCATGCGGATAATGCTCTAGAGCACTTCGGGCTTAGCAGAGAGGCTTTAGGCAAAGGTTACAATTATTCAATAGCAGAGCTTGTTTCTATTTTCTTGTGCAGCACAAAGTATCTTGCACATTTTTCGAGCGATACGACAATCACCGAAGACGTAGCACCACATTGGTTATCGGATGCCACTTCGCTTCTAGCTGAACAAGGGGAAGTCAGCGTTGTAAACCTTACGTGGGATCAAAAGTATTCCGAAGCTCTAAAAGACTCAGACTATCAAGATGACAATTACTTTTACGGGTATGGGTTCTCGGATCAAATGTATGTAATCGAAGTCGAAGAATTTAATAAAAAAATTTACGACTTTGAACACCCCGCCTCAGAAAGATATCCAAAGTACGCGGGAGCATTATTTGAGAAAAGGGTCGACTCTTACATGAGGGTGAACGCGAGAATTAGGGCGACCTACCGTCACGCATCATATATCCACAAAAATTTTCCAAAACCAAACACCATCCGACGCTGGATCTGGACCCAATTAAACAAACCACAAAATTAAATGGCGGAGAGTGAGGGATTCGAACCCTCGAAACGCAAAGCGTTTAACGGTTTTCGAGACCGCCCCGTTCGACCGCTCCGGCAACTCTCCGAACGAACGCCATTCTAACAGCGTCTACAGTTCATCAGAATTAAATTGGCTCGATTGACTCTAGCCCGCCCATTAGAGAGACAAGAACCTTAGGAACAGTAACCGAGCCATCCTTTTGTTGGTAATTTTCGAGCACCGCGATAAGAGCCCTACCAACTGCCAGCCCTGAACCATTAAGAGTGTGCACATAGTCTGGCTTTCCACTTTCCGTTCTGTACCTAGTCTGCATACGTCTAGCTTGAAAAGCTTCAAAGTTGCTGCAAGACGAAATCTCCCGATACGCGTTTTGCCCGGGTAACCACACCTCCAAGTCGTAGGTTTTTGCAGCCGAAAAACCCATATCTCCGCTACAAAGGGTAACCACGCGGTATGGAAGATCCAACCCCTGAAGTATCGACTCAGCGTGCCCAGTCAACTCCTCCAAACGCTCGTAAGACTGTTCGGGATGGACCAACTGAACCAACTCGACCTTGTCAAACTGATGCTGACGTATCATTCCCCTAGTATCTCGACCATACGAGCCCGCCTCTGAACGGAAGCATGGAGTATGGCAAACAAACTTTAGTGGAAGATTCTCAAGCTTCACAATCTCATCGCCAAAAATATTAGTGACAGGAACTTCCGCTGTTGGGATTAAATAGTATTTCCCTGCATCTCCAACCGGCACAGAAAACAAATCAGCCTCAAATTTTGGAAGCTGCCCCGTACCGAACAGAGCATTTGCATTCACCATGTATGGGGCATACACCTCGGTATATCCGTGCTTTTCCGTATGAGTATTGAGCATGTACTGAGCCAATGCGCGATGTAGCTTAGCTATTCTAGATGTCAGGAGCACAAAACGAGACCCAGTAATTTTGGCCGCACGATCAAAATCAACCTGCCCTAAATTTTCGCCTATATCTACGTGATCTCTTACCGCGAAGTTAAATTGACGCGGCTCACCGACCCGACGCACCTCAACATTATCTTGTTCATCGATTCCGTTCGGCACACTCTCGTGTGGAACATTTGGAATGGAAGACAATATAGCTCTAAGCTCAGATTGGACTTCCGCTAACCTCTCTTCGTTTTGTTTTAACTGCTCAGCAAATTGCCCTACTTGGAGCATTAACTTTTTAGCCCCCTCCTCATCTTTATTTTTTTTGTATACCCCAATCTCTTTCGACAAAGCATTACGCTGAGCCTGGAGCGATTCCGTATTTGTTTGCAACTGCTTCCGTTCAGTCTCTAGCGCCTGAAAAGCCTTAACGTCGAACTCGTGACGTCTTCTCTTAATCAACGTATCAGCTACCGCATTAATATCAGATCTAAATATTTGAATATCCAGCATGAAGTAATAAACCTTTTTTAACGCAATCTATTTTTTTCGGTCTTCCTCATCCAAGCGACGAAGAAAATCCAACTTTTCTTGAATTTTTCTTTCAAGCCCTCGCTCGGTAGGAAAATAAAAACGATGTCCCTTCAAACCATCTGGTAAGTATTGTTCGTTCGGGGCGTAGCCATGAGTCTCATCATGAGCATACCGGTATTTTTCCCCGAAACCGAGTTCCTTCATTAATTTAGTAGGCGCATTCCGAAGATGTATCGGCACCACCTCCGAGCTCGAGGATTTAACAGTCCTTAGAGCACTATTATAGGCCGAATACAGCGCATTACTTTTTGCAGCACAAGCCATGTAAACAACTGCCTGTGCCAGTGCGAGCTCGCCCTCGGGACTTCCCAGCCTTTCGAAGGCGGACACGGCATCTAATGCTATTGAAAGTGCCTTGGGGTCGGCAAGGCCGATATCCTCTGAGGCCATTCTTATCATTCTGCGACCGACATACAGTGGGTCTGCGCCGCCATCAATCATACGAACGAACCAATAAAGGCTCGCATCTGGATCAGACCCACGTACCGATTTATGTAGCGCGGATATCTGATCGTAAAACGAATCACCACCTTTATCGAATCGGCGATACGCATGAGGCATTGTTTCGAACACAAACGCCTCTTCTATTCTTTTAAGACCAAGCTCATCGGCAGTATGATTCAAAAACTCCAGCATATTAAGAAGTCTTCGACCATCGCCATCTGCGAGACTAACAACCGCATCGATAGCCCTCGGTTCGTACTTAGCTTTTGCATCAAGCGACGACAACCCCTTCGAAAATATTTCAAAAAGATCATCACGCGTTAGCGACTCGAGCTTAAACACTGTGGCGCGGGAGAGTAATGCGCTATTTACCTCGAACGATGGGTTTTCTGTCGTAGCGCCAATGAACGTGATAATTCCACCTTCTACATGTGGAAGAAATGCATCTTGTTGCGATTTGTTAAAGCGATGAACCTCATCTACAAATACCACCGTTTGTCTAGAAAATTGGGTGATATTATTTTCGGCTAGCACAATAACTTCTCGAATATCTTTAATCCCGGATAGGACGGCTGAGATTTGAACAAACTCCGCACTCCAGCCATCGGCGATAAGTCGCGCGAGAGTCGTCTTACCCACCCCAGGGGGACCCCAAAATATCAGGGATTGAGGTTTACCTACTCGATGAATTGTAGATAACGGCTTTCCGTCGCCCACTAGGTGTTTTTGACCAACGAATTCCTCAAAAGTATTAGGCCGGAGTATGTCCGCAAGTGGCTTTGTGATTGATTTACTAATATCCATTGGATACTCAATCTAACATCGCATATCGAAGGTCAATCGGTTATCAAATCTACCCCTTCGGGAGGTGTAAACGTGAATAGCGCGTTTGAATCGCTCAATTTCCCCTTGGAAAACTTTGTAATTTCTATTACCGTCTTCTGCCCAAAGTGATCAAATAACTCCATCGCAGTCAAAACATCTTTTTTAAACCCGATGTTGATTCGAGCGAACAAGGTATTTTCTTCGTAAGGCGTAATCCGCACCCACTCCAGTCCTCGCTGAACCTTTTGGCTTTCCAACATAAAAAACCGCTCAATATCACTGGATCCCGCGAGCAACGCCGCAGGCGATGACCCGAGCGCCGCATCCAAATTGACTCGAGTGACCTGCTCAAGATCCTTGTCATACACCCAAAGATAAACTCCATCTCCAACTAATAATTGCTCATATGGTGCTTTATAGACCCATCTAAATTTTCCCGGGCGCAGAAAACTGAAACTTCCTTCAGATTTTTGCAAAACCTCACCACTCTCAAGGAATACAGTCTGAACGAACTCAGCGCGCCCCGCGTTCGTATTACTAATAAATGCGCGGAGCCGCTCGATCCCACCCGCATAAGATACCTCGACGCTTGATGCAAGCGCCAAAGTTACCAACAAATAACGAAAAAATTTATTAATAAATGTATACATATAGCTGTGTTTCGAGACTAGTCGCTGTTTGTAGGGACGAGAATTTCTCTGTTACCACTCGAAGACATACTCGACACCAAACCCGAGGCCTCCATTTGTTCAACCAGCCGAGCGGCCCTGTTATAGCCGATTCGTAAATGCCTCTGAACAAGAGAGATCGAGGCGCGCTTATTTTTCAGCACAATTTCGACCGCCTGATCATAGAGCGGGTCCGACTCCCCATTTACTTCCCCATTTTCTCCAAATCCACCTTCACCAGAACCAGGCGACTCAAGAACCTCTTCGATATACTGCGGCTCGCCTCTACTCTTCAACGCGTCCACCACGCGATGCACCTCTTGATCATCCACAAAAGCACCATGCACCCGCTGGGGATAACCAGTGCCGGGGGGAAGGTACAACATATCGCCTTGTCCGAGCAGTTGTTCTGCGCCCATTTGATCAAGGATCGTTCGGGAGTCCACCCTGCTGGATACTTGGAATGCAATACGCGTTGGTATATTTGCCTTGATTAAACCGGTAATTACATCGACCGACGGCCTCTGAGTCGCAAGTATTAAGTGAATACCTGCCGCCCGAGCTTTCTGAGCCAAACGAGCAATTAATTCCTCAATCTTTTTACCAACAACCATCATAAGATCCGCTAACTCGTCAATAACCACCACAATGACGGGCAGCTCCTGGAGCGGCTCTGGGTTCTCTGGATTCAGACTAAACGGATTATCAATTTTTTTCTTAGATTTAGCGGCCGTTCTAATTTTCGAATTAAAACCGGAGAGATTTCGCACTCCTAAGGCTGACATCAGACGGTATCTTCTATCCATCTCCCCTACACACCAATTCAATGCATTAGCAGCCTTTGGCATATCCGTAACCACAGGAGCAAGCAAATGAGGGATTCCCTCGTAGACTGATAGCTCCAACATTTTTGGATCAACCATTATCAATCGAACTTCATTTGGAGTCGACTTGTAAAGCAGTGAAAGAATCATTGCATTGATCGCAACTGATTTTCCCGCTCCTGTCGTGCCCGCCACGAGCAAGTGAGGCATTTTTGCCAAGTCGGCGCATACGGGAATTCCGGCGATGTCTTTACCCAGCGCAATTGCGAGCGGGGATGTAATGTCTGCATAAGTCTGCGAAGCTAAAACTTCAGACAAAAACACTACTTGTCTTTTCTCATTCGGGATCTCCAACCCCATCGTTGTTCGACCTGGAATAGTCTCAACCACCCGGAGACTCTGAACCGACAACGAACGAGCCAGATCCTTCGATAAGTTAATGATCTGACTACCTTTCACGCCGACTGCTGGCTCAATTTCATAGCGCGTAATGACAGGGCCCGGCTGAGCCGCAACGACACGAACTTCAATATTGAAATCCAATAATTTTTTTTCAATGAGTCGGGACGTGTACTCAAGCGTTTCAGAGGAAACCGAATCGATATTCTCAGGAGGACTATCAAGCAGGTGTATAGCTGGAAGCTCTGAATCAGGCAGATCTTCGAACAGCGGCTGCTGTTTTTCTTTCTGGGCGCGCTCAGATTGCTTCACCTCAACCTTCGGAGCATCAATTCTAAGAGGCTTTATTTCCGTGAATTTTTCTCGAACCAGATCTAATCGCTCGAGGCGCTCTTCCGTGGCGATCTCACCCGCTTTTCGATCTCGCCATGCCTGCCACGCGCTCCAAGATTTCGTCGCAATTATCTCCAGAAAAAAACCTACGTTTTCCGCTGCGGCTATCCACGAGACACCACTAACCAGCGAAATTCCGACAGCCCACGTCACCAAAAATAGCAGTGTGGCGCCTACAAAACCAAAATTACCCCCTACCGTGCCAGCCAAGGCAATCCCAACAATACCTCCCGGCTTCTCTGGCAACTCAAAATCGAAACTACTCATTCTCAGCGCCTCAAATGCGCAACTAGAGAGCACAACCAATATAAACCCGACGGCAACAAACCCAACTATTTTTGGATTCCCTATCGCCTCTTTCAATGAACCACGGTAACCGCGGACGACCAGTAAAAATCCAGCAACAACTATCCACCAAGCCGAAAAACCGAAAAGCAAAAGCAAAATATCCGATATATTTGCTCCAATCGATCCCCCCGCGTTGTTGACAATGACGTTATCTGATTGGTGAGACCACGAGGGATCGGATGAGGTGTAAGTGAAAAATATCAGCGTTAAATAACAAAGAATTCCCGCTGATACCAGCAACCACGCTTCTCTCAGGAGCGAAAGCGCCCTCGGCGGCAAGGAATATCCGATCTCTTGCGGCTCACCTTTCGCGGACTGACTTTTTCCTGGTTTACGTTTTGCCAAGCTTTTCCCTACGTTGAGACGGTATATAACCAGTATGAGGAGATTATTGTACATTATGCCCCCCCAAAAAACCTGAAAGATCGAAGCTCGTTGGTTAAAATATGGGCCTCGAAAAAATCGAATGTAATGAAAGTGATTCGCATGGAAACTAAACACCACAAACTCATTATCTTAGGATCTGGACCAGCTGGATATACGAGCGCAGTCTATGCCTCGAGAGCAAACCTTAGTCCAGCCCTTATAACCGGTATTGCACAAGGCGGACAATTAATGACAACAACGGATGTCGACAATTGGCCAGCTGACGCAGATGGGGTTTTGGGACCCGACCTCATGCAAAGATTTCAAAAGCACGCCGAGCGCTTTGGAACTGAAATGATTTATGACCACATCCACACGGTTGAACTTAATAAAAAACCGCTCGTACTGAAAGGTGATCAGGGGACGTACACGTGTGATGCGCTTGTTATTGCGACTGGGGCTTCTGCTAAATACTTGGGATTAGATTCAGAAGAAAAATTTGCTGGGAAAGGGGTATCCGCCTGCGCTACTTGTGATGGATTTTTTTATAAGAACCAGGATGTGACAGTGATTGGTGGCGGAAACACGGCAGTGGAGGAAGCGCTCTATCTTTCTAATATTGCAAAAACGGTGACGTTAGTTCACCGAAGGGATAAGCTCAGAGCTGAAGCAATTCTCATAGATCGCCTGTTAGAGAAAGAAAAAAACGGCAATGTGAAAATTATTTGGAACCATACTCTTGACGAAGTGCTCGGAGATGACAGTGGCGTAACAGGCGCCAGATTGAAGAACACCCAAAATGGAGCCGAGCAATCCATCGAGGTAGCCGGCGTGTTTATCGCTATTGGACACACACCAAATACTGACTTATTTACGGGCCAACTCGACATGAAAAATGGATACATCATCACACGTGGTGGTGACGCTGGGGACGCAACCCAGACTAGTGTGCCTGGTGTATTTGCGGCTGGTGACGTTCAAGATCATGTTTATCGCCAAGCAGTCACGAGTGCAGGTACTGGCTGTATGGCTGCACTTGACGCGGAACGCTATCTAGCGTCTCTGGAATAAGCAGCTCTCTATTCGAGCGGTAGCATCATGAAAAAAGCAAATCGAGTAACGGCAGGGGGTACCGCCGAGACCGTAAAAATCGACGAGAGCTTTGAAGAGATACTATCAGAGGCACTCGGAGATGACATCAAGCCCATCAAATCGGATCAAAATACCGCTGACTTCGCGCGCAAACCAAAACCGAAGCCCATTCCCAAACAAAGCTTAAAAGACGAGGCTGCTGTATTAAAAGATAGCCTCGGAGAGGAGCAATTTAGCCTCGCAGAAGCGCCGATGGGAGAAGATGGCACTTACCTAAAATCGGGACTTCAAATAAATGTTCTAAGAAAACTTAAGCGTGGATTTTGGGCAATTCAAGACGAGCTTGACTTACACGGAAGTACATCCGGCACTGCAAAAGAATTGGTCGGTAATTTCTTATCTGAAGCTAAAGTGCGCGGATTGAGATGCGTCCGCGTAATTCACGGGAAGGGTGTACGATCCCCAAATCGAGAACCCGTTTTAAAAAATAAATTATTTGTATGGCTGCAAATGCGAAACGACATTCTCGCGTATTGCCCCGCCCGTCAATCTGATGGAGGAAGCGGTGCGACCATCCTCCTACTGTCCAATTCAAGAGGAGGATAGGCCTACTAACCTAAACAGCTGCTTCGTCTGTTTCTCCGGTTCGAATCCGAACAACCTGCTCAACCGACGAAACAAATATCTTCCCATCTCCAATTTTTCCCGTCCGCGCTGCTTTAACGACCGAATCCACGGCCTGATCAACCAGACTGTCACTTACAACCAGTTCGATTTTCACCTTCGGCAGAAAATCAACAACGTACTCTGCGCCTCGATATAACTCCGTATGCCCTTTTTGACGACCAAATCCCTTTACTTCCGTTACCGTCAAACCAGTTATTCCGATTTCAGATAAACCCTCTCGAACCTCGTCTAACTTAAATGGCTTAATGATTGCCTCAATTTTTTTCATGGAATCGCCTCCTACTTAACCGGTACTCAGCTTAGTATAAACCGGTTGGACATTTAATTTAAGTGCAAACTGCCAAGGTTAAACAAAAAGTACCGACCTAGGAATTTCTCCCGACTTTGCCCCGAAAAGTGCTGGTGATCGGGAAACGCCAATCTTTGCCGAACGCTCGTCGGGTAATCCTGACCCCTGGGGGAGCCTGACGTCGCTTATATTCATTTACGTGAATTAAATGGACTATTCTTTCCACATCCGCCCTGAGATATCCTTCTTGTACAATTTCTTCGATGCTCCTATTTTGCTCAACATACTGTTCAACAACAGCATCAAGAGTGTCGTATGGAGGTAGCGAGTCCTGATCTAATTGATCCGGTCGCAGCTCAGCACTCGGAGGTCTTTCAATAATACGATTCGGTATGACTTGAGAAAGACTATTCCTGTACTTACACAACCGATAAACCATCTGCTTGCCTAAATCCTTGAGGACTGCATAGCCTCCCGCCATGTCTCCATACAACGTGGCATAACCAGTGCTCATTTCACTTTTATTTCCCGTAGTCAACACAAGAGAACCAAATTTATTAGACATGCTCATCAGCAGTGTCCCTCGGATCCTAGATTGGAGATTTTCTTCTGTGGTGTCGAACTCTCGACCAACAAAAACTGACGAGAGGCCTGCAATAAATTCATCAAAAATAGGTTTTATAGCAATTTCCTCGTACCTGACATCGAGGATTTCAGCCATTTTCCTGGCATCCTCCAAACTAATGTTGGCAGTAAACTGAGATGGCATCATGACGGCAGTTACGTTCTCAGCTCCCAAGGCATCTACGGCCACAGCAAGTGTTAAAGCAGAATCGACACCACCAGAAAGACCAATAATTGCGCCCTTGAAACCATTTTTTAATACGTAATCTCTCACCCCTCGAACTAAAGCCTCATATGCGGCTTCCTCCTCGGTTTCCGGGTATGCATGGCGCACCCCAATCACATCACCCTGGTCTACCTCAACGCAGTCCATTGAATGTGAAAACGCAGGAGACTGAAATCCCAAATATCCGCTCGAAGTAACCGCGAAAGACGCACCATCAAATACAAGTTCATCTTGCCCGCCAACCATGTTGCAAAACACGATCGGCATATCCAGCGCCCTCGCCCTCCCGGAGACAAGATCCGTGCGAATAGCTTGCTTTGCAAGATGAAACGGAGATGCGTTTAAAACGAGCAATACCATCGCGCCAGCATCCTTTGCAGAACGGGCGGCGCGAACCAAAGACAAATCTTCAGCATTCTCGACAACATCAATTTCCTCGGCTCGTCCTCCCCAGATGTCCTCACAAATATTGACACCAATACGCACGCCATTCACAGAAAAAACACATGCGTCAAGTCCAGGGTCGAAATATCGATCTTCGTCAAAAACATGGTAATTCGGAAGCTCTTGCTTGAAGTATCGACCGATGATTTTTCCATTTTGAATAATTGAGGCAGCGTTGTAGAGTCGATCATTTTCGCGATAGGGATGCCCAACAACCAGAGTTATATTCTCAGTCTTGGCCCGTAACGACTCGAGCTCTAAATCACAGGCCATTAAAAAGTCTTCGCGCAGCAACAAATCTTCCGGAGGATAGCCAGAGAGAGCGAGTTCAGGAGTAACAACAATATCGGCACCATCAACTTTTGCCTTTTCCAGAGCATTTGAAATTTTCTCGCCATTCCCGGTCAAATCTCCTACAGTACAATTTAGCTGAGCGAGCAATATTTTTATCGGCATAGGTATCAGTAACAAATATGGAAGAAACAAAAATAACGATAGCCGATAGTTTAGCGGAGATTAAATCTAGTGATTGGGACGGGTTAGCCCGAAAGAATCCCACCGCAAGCTATGATTTTTTGCGGGCAATGGAAGTTTCTAACTGCGTTGGTGATGGCACCGGCTGGTATCCAGCTCATATCTTTGCGCATCAAGGCAATAAGCTGATTGGCGCGTTGCCACTCTATATAAAATCGCACTCTTATGGAGAATATGTTTTTGATTGGGCTTGGGCTGACGCTTATCAACGATCTGGCCTAGATTACTATCCAAAACTCTTATGCGCCATACCATTTACACCGGTTGGCGGCCCTCGGCTGTTAACTGACGATGAGCACACTAAGGACCTTCTCATTAAATCTGCGATCCAATTTGCTGAAACTAACGAGTTTTCATCATTTCACTGCTTATATCCGGCTGAAGACGAGAAAAGTAGTTGGGCTCAACATTCGATGTTGAAACGTAAATCTTTTCAATTTCATTGGACGAATAAGGGTTACATTACATTTGACGAATTCCTATCGAGCATGAATCATCAAAAGCGGAAAAAGATAAGACAGGAGCGAGATAAACTTAGTAACCTCGGAATCTCTTTAGAAACGGTAAAAGGCAGCCAAGCATCAGATAATGAGTGGAGTTTTTTCTTTAAGTGTTATCAGCAGACCTACCTCGAACGCGGCTCAACGCCTTACTTAAATCAAAAATTTTTCGACTCGATCCGCTCATCGATTGGCGAGCACATTCTTCTCGTATTTGCAAAATTCGAGGGTGATTTCGTCGCGAGCGCAATGAATATCATCGGAGACGATGTTATCTATGGCCGGTATTGGGGTTCTACCCGTTACATTCCTGGCTTACATTTCGAAGTTTGTTATTACCAAGCAATCGAATATGCGATAAAAAACGGAATAGCTCGTTTTGAAGGAGGCGCGCAAGGAGAACATAAGTTGGCTCGAGGCTTAGAACCGGTTGAAACTGATTCTTATCACTGGTTGGCCCATCCACAATTCGCCGATGCAGTGAGTTCATATCTCGAGCGAGAGAGCCCCGCTATAGACAATCACGTTGGATCACTGCAATTGCGGTCCCCGTTTAAACGCCATTTGTAAACCTCTTAACATGATAAGATTTTCGCACAGTCCTGTTAGCCATTAATCGGAGTATTGAGTGGTCTTTGGTTTCTACGAAAACTTAACGTCTCGGCAGCAGAGCATATACCGTCAAAGCGACGAAATTAAATATCTCCGGCTAGCAGAAACTACTCAACTCACGGCGCTGGCTAACGAACTCGTAGAAACGCTACCGAGCGAGAATAAAAAGGCTGTAGAAAAAATCTGCCAAGCGATCGTTGACAGCATCAATAAGCAATTCAATGCACCCCCGCTAAAATTACAAGTGCTTGCGGTACGCCCATCTGCAGACTGGGGGGAACTCCACGGCTTATACCTCCCAGAAGACGATGGTGAAATTGCAAAAATTCAGGTTTGGATGCGGACTGCAAAAAATAAAAAAATCGTGGCTTTTAAAAGCTTTTTGCGGACTGTTCTCCACGAGCTGTGTCACCACTTGGACTACGAGCACTTCGGATTTCCGGAAACATTTCACACCGAAGGCTTTTACAGTAGAGAGTCGAGTTTATTTAAACAAATTTATGTACCAAAAGAAAATGCCGGCAATTAGCCGGCGTTTTTCCATCTTCACGTCGTTTGTTAGTTCGGCTCAGGCTTACAAAAAGTCTGCAAAGTTTCATCGAAACACCAGTGCGTGTTAAACCCATTATTTCTAACAACGCAATCGTATACATACTTCGACATTTCTTTAGTGAAATGACAATTACGATATTTATGCATCGTACGCTCCCTCTCAAAGGTACCAACCACGTTTTCCTCACCCATTCGAGAAGCTCTGTTCCGTTCCTCTTGCTCCCGAGCTGCATCGGTCTTCGTTTCTGCCTCGTTTTGAGCAACGATTACAGCTCGATCCTGATTTTCTGATTTCCGGCCTACGTCTTTCTGGCAGCTATTCTCTACAGTCGTATTGAAGCACCAGAGTGTACTAAACCCATTGTTCTCTACGATACACTCATGAACTTTTCGCCCCATTTCATTTGTCCACTCACACTGACTATACTGCGCAATGATCTGCTCCCTCCGAGCAGATCCTCCAGCAAAAACATCGGCGGCGCTAATTACAAAAGTGAGTGAAAAAATACTCGCCACACCAAACAATTTTTCTATTTTCATAAGCTTTCCTCACTCATTAAGTTGACTTAACTGGATTACTGACCGAATACAAAACGAATCCGAAGATATCTTCTGCCAGTTAGATCTTTTGTTTCGACGATTTGCTCACCATCATAGGATGCTTCAATTGTGTACCTACCTCCAACTACGTCCACGAAAAATAACGGACCATTGGAGTCGTCCTCAATCAAAACGTTTCCCGAAACATCAAGAACTCTAACTCGAACTCCTCTCAATGGCGCCGAAGTCTTCTCGGAGACAAATACCAAGTGCATTGGAAACCTGGAAGCCAGTTCATCAAGTTCCTTCCGCTCGCCCTCTTCAGCTCCACCAGAAACGTAACGATTACCGCCCTGCTTGAGTATTTCCGGAGCCGCCACCGCAGACACATAAAACCAAGACAAACAACACATCAACGCTATTCTTCTAAACATGTGCAACAAAGCTTCCTCCTAAAACACCAGACTCCCAGGCTCGAATTATCTCAGGTATTCGAGTTTAGTTCCCATTGTGTACTGGATTCTATAACTCGTTCAAAAACGTTTGCATCGCCAAATCCCCCAGCTTTCGTAATCAAGGTCAATTCGCGACCACAATACTCAAAACTAGACATCGGGATTCCAGGCATTAGATTTCCGTGCAGGGTAATTACGCTCGCCCCTGCTTGGCGAAGTATAGCGAGCGCGGTATCCCCTCCGGTTGCAAACACCGCATCGACTCCAGCCGCTTCAACTATTTTTAAAGCTGACTGAGCTAAAGCATTCGCAACAGCGTTAGAGTCCTTTTCCACTTCACCCCTCGCGGCGGCAAGCACCAAGGCTCGATCGATGGCTAGATGTCCGCTCGGTGCGACCCCATCGGGTGCATAAACAACAGCGCCTTTAAATTCTTTGGAAAACTCGTCTATCTGTAAACCAGCGCGCTCTGACCTAGAACCAACTACAAACAAGAATCGATCAACTTTCTTCCGACTCCGCTTTAACAACTCATTTTCACCTAACAATCTCGCCAGCTGCGATCCAACCCCAGATGATCCTACCAAGATATTAAGCTTTGGATCTTTAACAAAAAATTCGGCAGCTCTCTTTAAATCCGAATTGTCTTCTGAGTCAAAAATAAACGCCGTGCTTGACCTTGACTTGGGGGTCACTCCTTCTCCCGCTGGAATCAAAACCACGTGCTCGAAAATTGAGCTGCCGAATATTTTCGTTAGCAATTGAGAAGGGGCCGGACTTAGAGCATCGCGAACAAATTGCGTTTGGCTCAGTGGAACATTATCCACCAACACTTCACCACCTCGAACCGTTCGGCCTTGCTCTGGGAAAGCAGGAGCAAAACACAGGCTCGAAGCGGAAAAATACGATGCGGCAGCGGCGCTTTCCACTACAACATTCCCACGCATCGTTGAGTCTATTTTTTTAAAAATAAAACTAAAACTTCTAGAATCGATTTGTCTGAGGCAACTCTCCAACCTCGACACAGCGTCTGATGGAGGTAGATGACGTGATTCGGTGTTTATCGCGAGAACCTCGGCGTCCTCAATATCGTCCTTATCAGGGAATGCGTCTGGGTCGACGATGGCCTTGACCCGAAAACCGTGGTCACAAAAAGGTCCCGCTGCGTCCAGAGTCCCAGTCAGGTCATCCGCAATGATCAGGATCCTACCAGCACCGGGGGTGATCTCGCTAGCCCTCACCACCAGCTACCATCTTTAGCGCATAAGAGATCGCAGCCTTCATATTTGTGTTGTTTGCTATCCCCTTCCAAGCGATATCAAAGGCCGTCCCATGATCAACTGATGTTCTATAAATCGGTAAACCCAGGCTAACATTCACGGTCTCATCAAACGCGATCAACTTGGTCGGAATATGACCTTGATCATGATATTGAGCAACAACCAAATCAAATTCGCCCTTGAGGGCTCGATAAAACACGGTGTCACCTGAAATAGGTCCAACGGCATTGATACCTTCAGCTCTCGCAAGCTCAATCGCCGGGGCAATACGATCTGACTCCTCGGACCCAAACAAACCACCCTCGCCACAATGTGGGTTTAGTCCCGCAACGGCGATACGTGGTTTTGAGATACCAATATTTTTGAAGTGCTCATTTCCGATTCGGATTGTATCTAAGACGCGTTGCGTACTCGGGCGCTCCGCTGCGTTTTTGAGTGACGTGTGAGTTGTCACATGAATCGCGCTAAGTTTTGGACCAGCCAAGAGCATGAATGAAGACTTGGCACCGGTTAAATGCGCGAGAAGCTCGGTATGCCCATCGTACTTATGTCCCGCCATGTGCATTGCCGCCTTATTCAAAGGCGCCGTCACTATCACGGAGATGTCACCATCCAAATTCAACTGCACAGCTTTTTCAACATACCTGTAAGCCGCCTCACCACTCGCAGCTGTAACCTGTCCGTCCACAATATCCGACTCGCCAGTAGTTTCAACATATGCCACTGGCACCACTCCATTTTTTACATCTAGATTCTCCTCGAAGACTAACTTTGCGCCGAGCAAGTCATTTGCCCTTTCTAGGCGCGGGAGATTTCCAATAACCACTGAATTACTGCGGTCATGCTCAGACATCTCAAGAAGAGTCTTAACGATAATTTCTGGGCCTATCCCCGCAGGATCCCCCATCGTGATGCCGATTCGTTTCGATCTCAACGTATTCTTCCTTTTCTCATTGATGAATTGAGGTGTGAGCCATTAAAACGGATTGTTCGCAGCCAAAGCCTCAAGTTTTTCCGATGAACATGCGATCCGAACCTCAGATCCCCTCGCCAGATCACCGCCGCACTTCTCGATAATCTCAGCAGCTTGCTCTACCAACTGGAGATTTGTACGCTCGCAACCAAATCTCGCATCTTCGAGGCCCACTCGAATGTGACCTCCTTCCGCGACCACTCTTGGAATCAACGGCATAATATCCACATCGAGTCCCGATGCCATCCAGTTACAGCCTGGCGCGACCTTGTCTAGTAAATTTAAATATGCTGTCAAGCTGAAATCCTCAGGTGGAAAACCGAAAGTGAATCCAGAGCTGAACATCAATCGATAGATCGGATCAGGAGTACTCTCCCTCCAATGTAAACTAGCTCCCAATCGAATAAACCCAGGCTCATAAATTGCGTAGCTGGGGTGTATGCCGTACTGCCTTGCTATGGACAACCCATGCCTGACATCTGCTTCATGATTGAGGTAAACGTAACCAGGCCTATCCTCTTTTAATTGGTCGTAGTGCGTGATATTGCATGAGCCTGGGTCCAGAACAGTCCACTCCACAAGCCCATCCTTCGCTAGTTCCTCGATGTGCGCATAACGATCGACAGCACTACTGCCCTCGGCGATTCGATTCATTCCGGGAGCAGGTACGGTCGGATACACAATCGCATCTACTTTAGATCGGATCTCAGTGATAATTTTTTTATAAGTTTCCGCATCATCTTTTTGTTGGCCGGTGCTCTCGTCATACGCGTGAATGTGCACGATCGCCGCGCCAGCTTTTACACAGTCAATCCCCTGACGCACAATCTCTTCAACAGAAACTGGAATGCCAGGCTGCTTTGCTCGCGTCCAAGGCCCGTTGAGCCCAACCTCTAACCATGTCTTTTGTGTTACGTCTATCATCACCAACCTTTAATTTATTGTTTTACTCAGAGCCAACGATATCAACTTGCAGATCAGGAAATCCCTCCACGGTTGCATTAAGCCTATCGCCTGGATTTACTGCCCCAACCCCAGCTGGAGTCCCTGTAAAAATTAGGTCCCCGGGTTGAAGCATATAAAAATTAGAGAGAATCGAAATAATCTCGGGTATCGACCAAATCATATCTCTTAGGTCACCATGCTGACGGATCTCACCATTCACCCTCAACGAAATGACTCCTGCGTTCGGATGCTTCTCACGCGAAAGCACCGGCTGAATCGAGCTAAGGGGCGCGGACTGCTCGAACGACTTACCAAAATCCCAAGGTCGACTTAGGCGCTTCGCATCCGCTTGAAGGTCCCGCCTCGTGAGATCGATTCCTACTGCATAACCAAAAACACATTCGAACGCATCTGCGACTTCGATCGATCGACCACCCTTACCTAGAGCCACAACCAACTCGACCTCGTGATGCAAATCTTCGGTCGAAGGCGGATACATAACCCTCCCCCCCTCGGGCGCAAGCGAGTCTAGAGACTTCAAAAAGAAAAATGGCGGTTCGCGGTCGGGATCGTTTCCCATCTCCCGAGCATGCTCAGCATAATTACGACCCACGCAGAATATTCGATGCGCGGGAAATACATCGCTCGACCCAACGACGGGGAGCACGGGTTTTGGAATTTGAGAGAAAACAAAGTTCATCAGCTATCGGTAACGACTGTGAAATTTCTGTGTTGGATTGTGAACTGTAAATAAAAAGGCGTAATCGCCCTCGCACTAAAAAGGTTGGCATTATTACATACGAGTGGTCGAACCTGACTATAGAAGTTAGCCCAAGTCGGAATTATTTAGCCTTTTGAGCCAAACATTACTTTTGGGTATCGCGCGACATGTAAGTATGACGCCATCGTTTCGCTCTTCCGTTGACAGAGCACTGGGGCTATACACCATGAGATCGACTTCACCCGATAGAAGCTTGCATTTGCATTTTCCGCAATCACCACTCCGGCACTGGTAGGTTAGCGGCATCCCGCACCGCAAAATCGCTGTCAGGATGGTATCGCCCGAACCCACCTCCACCGACGACACCTTATTATCAATGTTGATTTCGTATAGCAAAAATTTTCTCTGTTAAGGAGTTATGCTCAAGGGTTCCAATATAGATTACACAAAGCACAATATCATGCGTTTTTTAGTATTACTAAACCACTATATAAGCAAAATAATGAGTATTGGATTTAATCCCTACTTTTCGCACTTCAAAACTTAACTCAACTAACGCCTAATCCAAATAGGAGTGTCTATACATAACCTTTTTTCAGGTTGAGTTAAAGCGCAACAAAATCGCCTCGAATTGGAAAAATAAGTATTGCGAAGCACAACAAAAACTAGATAAAAATTAAGTGTTTTCAACGGTTTTGCAAACCTAAATTACTTGCAAAGCATGAAGACCCCGTCTAAATTAATGCCAGGTGTTCTGAAAGTTAGTAGATGGTTCGGTATCTCGAGACCAATTTAGAAGTTTCTAGTATCAAATCTGAAGTAGCTCCGCAGAATTTCCAATATAAGTAGTTAACGGTTTATTTATTCGCGAATAAATCAATTTTGTTTAATTTTTTGGGAGAGAGTTATGACACGTTGGACAAGCGTAGCTGCCGTTAAGGCAATTTCCGCTGTCGCCTTTGTCGGATTCGCTTCTCAAGCTATCTCAGCAGATGTTAGCTGGGATCGTTTGTTAAACGCGCACAAAGACGATAACAACTGGATGATGTATCACAAAGACTTCACAGGTCATCACCACAGTGGTCTTAACCAAATCAACAAGGGAAATGTAAAGAACCTTAAACTTGCATGGCAGCACACACCTGCTTCTAGCAAGCGAGGTATCCAGTCATTCCCGTTAGCTGTTGATGGGGTGGTTTACTACACAAGTTCTTCAGGCGTGATTCACGCTGTTGACGGAACAAACGGTTCGCTCATCTGGAGCCACACGGCTAAGATCGACGTTGAGCGCGCTGAAGGAACGTTCTACAACCCATATAACCGTGGTCTTGCAATTGGTCATGGCAACGTTTACATGGGAACAACTGACGGTCGCTTGATCGCACTAGATGCGAAGAGCGGAAAAGTTGTTTGGGACAACGAAATTATGTCAGTGGCCAAAGGTAACAAAGGCTTCACCGGCGCTCCAATGATCGTGAAAGACATGGTTGTTTTGGGTGCAAACGGTGGTGAGCTTTCAGGCTGCTGCGGACCAATCTACGCAGTTGATGCGAAGAAAGGTACCGTTCGTTGGCAATTTGACACCATTGGTGGCGATCAGCGATCACGTGATTCTTGGGGCAATGACTCCTGGAAAATCGGTGGTGGCGGCGGTTGGATGACTGGGCACTATGACGCAAAGCAGAACACCCTTTGGTGGGGTACTGCAAACCCAGCTCCTGACTACGACTACATTGGTGAAGACTGGATGAACAACGGCCCACGTCCTGGCCTTAACCTCTACAGCTCTTCTGTAGTGGTTCTTGATGCAGATTCTGGTGAGCTTTCAGCTTACTTCCAGGAAATGCCTCACGATGCATGGGACTTCGACTCAGCTGTTGGTGAGTTCTTAATGGTAGAAGGCGGCGGCAAGCGAAATATGGTTCACCCAAATAAGGGCGGTATCATCTTCGTTTACGATGCTGACTCTGTTGGTGGCGGTAACGAGCTAGCTGTAAATAACGCCTACATGATTGGCGAGACTTACAACTACATCAAAGGTGTAACGAAAGACGGTCGACTAGTTGGACGACGTGAGCTTCCAGAAGGAAAGCACATGGACGTATGTCCTGCTATTGACGGTTCAATTTCTTGGAACACCGGCGCATACAATCCAAAGTCTGGCACACACTTCATGGTCACTCAGGAATTCTGTTTCGACATCGAAGTTGTTAACCCAGAGCGTCCAGATGATTTCTCTGGACAAGCTTACTTCGGCGCTTCATGGACCTCAAAAGGACCTAAGCAGAAAGTTGACGGAACTCCAGTTGACGCTGCATACGGTACGCTTCAGGCTCGTGAGCCACTCTCAGGCAAGCTTAAGTGGAGAGTTGAGTACAAGTACCCAGTACTTGCTTCACTACTCTCAACTGGCGGCGGACTCGTGTTCGTTCCAGGCGCTGACGGCATGTTTGATGCACGTGACGCTGACACCGGTAAGCTTCTATGGCAAAACAACAACGGCCTAGGTCACCACGGTGGTGTTATCACCTACATGGCTGGTGGCAAGCAGTACGTTGCTGTTGTTACAGGTTGGGGTTCACACGTTTCTGGTAACTTCCCAGGATTGTTTGGTCACCCATTCACCTCTATGCCAACCGACGCTGGTAACTTGATGGTGTTCTCACTCTAATTAGTGAGGCATTAACCATCGGTTAGTTGGTTAGTAAGTTAATTGGGCGGGATTTTCCCGCCCAATTTTTTTATCTTCACTTATAATTAAAAAAATTTGACAGCACGAATAACTCATAAGAAGTTACAAGCGCCAGAAAGGGCAGGAGAATCAGATGTATTGGTCTAGGTCACGAGGGAAGTTTTCTATTGGCTTCTTTACCGCCATGTTTATCACTTGGCTAAGTTTATCTATCGCGCGTGCTGAAGAAGACGTGACAGAGATCGTAGCTGCAGAAATTAATGCGAAGTATCAGTCACACAAAGAGAATTTTTCTGTGAAGCGATTGTTCGCCTCCAGATGCAGCTGGTGCCATCAAGGTTATGGCCTAAAGCAAGCCGATGGTCCTCGTCTAGCGGGTATTCCAAAAACAAAAGAACAGGTGGTCGAGCAAATTATGTACGGAAAAACCCCGATGCCAGGGTTCCGCAAACAATTAAAAGAATGGCAGATAGAGGCACTAGCGGATTACATTAAAGCCCTACCAGACGTAGAACTTTAAACCGGAAAAAATTTGAACAAAAACGGCCCGAGTGGCCGTTTTTTATTTCCGACTTAATCGATATTTAATATCATCTCCGCCGTAGACGGCCTCGCCTTTAAGCCTTCCATCACCGATCAAAAACGCAAAACTCGAAAACTCATCGCCTGCCTGACCCGTTGCACTGAAATTAATCCGATTGCCGATTAATTTCAAGTTCTCAAGCGGCATTTCCCTATCACCAAATTTATCTAAATTTGTAAGACGCAAAGAACCTTGACCATCAGGCCCGATAGTCAACCGAGCGGCGCCACTAGAATCGCCGAGATACCAAGAGCCTTCCCAATCCCCGACATACTTCGCAGGAACATCGATTGCAAATGCATGAAATGCCAACAACAAACATAGACTCATCAGTAATTTTTTAAAAAGTTTCACCGTCTCAAGCCTCGACCGATTATAAAAAACGTAGAACTCATGTTAATACTTTTAAGAACTAAGAACACGATAGCACTTCGAACTCTATAATGGAGCTAAAGAGAACGAGCCTAGTTTCCTAATGAGCTACTGCAAAAAGTGTGGACAGACAACTCAAGAAAGCATTCCTGACGGGGATCATTTACCTCGCGCGGTATGTAGCTCTTGTGGCTATATCCACTACGAAAATCCAAAACTCATTGTGGGCTGTATCCCCGAGTGGAAAAATAAAATCTTACTCTGCAAACGGGCGATTGAACCTCGCTTTGGACTTTGGACACTTCCGGCAGGGTTCATGGAAAACCATGAAACCACTGCTGCGGGCGCGGCGCGTGAGACGCTTGAGGAATCAAATGCAAATGTTCGCGATCTTGAAGCATTTACGCTCTATGACATCCCTCATATCAGCCAGGTCTACTTAATGTTTCGGGCTAAGCTAACCGCGCCCGAATACTCCGTTAGTCCTGAGAGTTCAGAGGTTCAGCTATTTGATGAGGAGAATATCCCTTGGGATGAGATCGCATTCGCAGCGATCAAGCAAACGTTACGCCAGTATTTTGAGGATCGCGCAAAAGGTAAGTTTAGTTTTCACGTGGGAACCATCGAGGCTCCCGCGCGAAAATAAAAATCAAAACAAACTTACCAACCCGCTTCTTTCTCTGGCGAGCTTGATACCTTATGGATTGCAAGGTCAGCTCCCATAAACTCGTCCTCTTCGCTCATACGAATACCTACCGCGCTCTTCAAGACACCATATACAATCGCCCCACCTACGAGAGCCACAATAATTCCCGCGATCGTCCCAACCAACTGTGACATGAATGAAACCCCACCCATACCTCCGAGTGATTCAAGACCAAAGATTCCAGCTGCAATCCCGCCCCAAGCGCCACACAAGCCGTGTAGAGGCCATACACCCAAGACATCGTCGATCTTCCAGCGATTCTGCGTTACGGTGAACATGTATACGAAGAGTCCACCAGCAATCGCGCCGGTGGCTAAAGCCCCAAGCGGATGCATGATGTCTGATCCCGCGCAGACCGCGACCAAACCAGCAAGGGGGCCGTTGTGAACGAATCCAGGGTCATTACGGCCCACAACTAGAGCGGCTAAGGTACCACCAATCATCGCCATTAAAGAATTCAGAGCAACGAGCCCGCTAATCGCATCGATCGTTTGAGCCGACATCACGTTAAAACCAAACCAACCAACGGTAAGCATCCAAGCACCAAGCGCTAGAAATGGAATACTGGACGGCGGATGCGAAGCGATTCCCCCTTCCTTACGGTACCGCCCTTTACGAGCACCAAGCAACATTACCGCCGATAAAGCGATCCAACCACCAACCCCATGAACAACGACTGATCCTGCAAAGTCTCGCATCGGCGAACCAAAACTCGCCTCAAGCCATTCCTGAAAACCAAAGTTTCCGTTCCAGACCAATCCTTCGAAGAAGGGGTAAACGACGCCCACAATAATGGCGCTAGCAAAAAGCTGCGGATAAAATTTTGCGCGCTCTGCTATGCCACCTGAAATGATTGCCGGGATCGCTGCAGCAAACGTTAGTAAGAAGAAAAATTTAACAAGGCCATACCCACCATTCTCGGCAAGTACATTCGCCCCCACCATAAATCCCGTTCCGTAAGCAACAATGTATCCAACAAAGAAATATGCAACCGTTGAAATTGAAAAATCACAAAGGATTTTAACGAGGGCGTTTACCTGGTTCTTCTTACGAACCGTACCCACCTCGAGGAAAGCGAAACCTCCGTGCATCGCGAGCACCATGATCGCGCCGAGTAAAATAAAAAGCACATCTGACGACGAATTCACCGCATCCATATGATCCCCTTTATATTTCTGTCACATGCGTGACTAATATTTCGTAAATAATAATTGATTATTACTATATCTATAAGCAAAAATCGTTCCTAATAGAGGATATTGATTTTATTAGTATTTTTTTTATTTCCTTAAATATTTAGCACCAAACCAGTGCGCTGCCGATAAAAATGCAAATTAATAGTGCAAAAAATGGAGACGAATATGAAGCCCACACTTGTCGAGGGTTTAAAACACACCCACCAATTTACTGTTTCGGAAAAGAAAACTGTTCCCAATCTTTATCCCGAGTCGGACCTATTCCAAGATATGCCAAACGTTTTTGCAACGGGATTCATGGTCGGCCTTTTGGAATGGGGGTGCATTGAATTAATTAGGAATCACCTTGACTGGCCTCGCGAACAAAGTCTCGGCATTCACGTTAATTTTTCGCACTTAGCCCCGACGCTGCCCGGCATGACAGTCACGGTCGATTCCGAGCTTACAAAAATAGAGGGCAGAAAATTGACATTTAAAGTGAGCGCCCATGATGGCATTGATACCATTTCAGAAGGTACCCATGAACGCGCGATCATCTCGCGCGAAAAATTCCTAGAAAAACTCGAGCAAAAAAACAGAAAATTACCTAAGGCTACTTAGCGAGCTCCTTCATCGCTTTTTCGAGACCAGCAATCGTGAGGGTATACATTCGATCCTTCATTAAATCTTTGGTCATGCGTATTGACTCGTGATAGCGCCAACGATCCAATGGGGTCGGATTAATCCAAGCAGATTTTTCGTATGTTTTTAGCAACCGATCTATCCATACAGACCCCGCCTCCTCGTTGAAGTGCTCGACACTCCCTCCAGGATAGGCAATCTCATAGGGGCTCATCGTTGCATCACCAACAAATATAAGCTTGTAATCCGGACCATATTTATGGATGACTTGCATGGTCGGGATTCGCTCACTATTTCTGCGGTAGTTATCTTTCCATACCGACTCATACACAAAATTATGAAAGTAAAAATATTCTAAGTGTTTGAATTCTGATCTAGCAGCTGAAAATAACTCCTCGCAAACGCGCACGTAATCATCCATAGAGCCGCCGACATCTAAAAAGAGCAATACCTTCACGGCATTATGCTTCTCAGGAACCATCTTGATATCGAGGTATCCCGCATTTCGGGCAGTCGATCGTATCGTATCGTCGAGATCTAATTCATCCGCGGCCCCTTCCCTCGCAAAACGACGCAATCGCTTCAATGCAACTTTAATATTTCGCGTACCGATCTCGACACTATCGTCGAGATTACGAAATTCACGTTTATCCCAAACCTTGACGGCGCGGCGATTACGCGAACCGTCCTGGCCAATCCGAACCCCTTCGGGGTTATATCCATACGCGCCAAAAGGACTTCGACCAGCCGTACCAATCCACTTGGAACCCCCTTGATGTCGTTTTTTTTGCTCCTCTAATCTCTTCTTGAGCGTCTCCATTAGCTTTTCCCATCCCCCAAGGGAATCCACTAATTTTTTCTCTTCATCACTCAGTTGCAGCTCCAATTGCTTGCGAAGCCATTCCTCTGGAATGCGGTCAAGAAAATCCGCAGGGATTGACTCGAGTCCATTGAAATAATCAGCAAAAACTTTATCGAATCGGTCGTAATGAGATTCATCCTTCACGAGTGATGCCCTTGATAGGAAGTAAAAGTTATCTACCGTCTCACTCGCTACCCTTTTATCAAGAGCTTCAACCAAAGTTAAATACTCCTTAATCGATACTGGAATACCCCCCTCTTTTAACCGATAAAAGAAGTCAATCAACATTTAACTAACCTAGCTCGCACGCTTTGATAAAAATACGAGCCGCTCAAAAAGGTGTACGTCTTGCTCATTTTTTAGGAGCGCACCAGCTAGCGGCGGGATGGTTTTACGGTTATCACTCGACTGTAGCGCCTCAACCGGAATATCTTCTGCCAACAAAAGTTTTAACCAGTCAAGCAATTCAGAAGTTGATGGCTTTTTCTTTAACCCTGGTATTTCTCGAATATCAAAAAATACCTCTAGCGCTCGCTGTAATAACGCTTTTTTAACACCTGGAAAATGCACGTCGACGATTTTTTTCATTGTTTCCTTATCGGGAAAACGGATGTAGTGAAAAAAACATCGCCGCAAGAACGCATCAGGAAGATCTTTTTCATTGTTGCTCGTGATAATAATAACGGGACGCTTTTGGGCTTTAATGAGCTGCTTCGTTTCGTACACATAAAATTCCATGCGATCCAGCTCACGCAGCAAATCATTTGGAAATTCGATATCAGCTTTATCAATCTCATCAATTAAAACGACCGCAGACTCATCCGACTCAAACGCCTCCCATAAAGGCCCTCGCACGATGTAATTCCCAATATCTTTGACCTTCTCATCACCGAGCTGAGAGTCCCGTAGCCTTGAGACTGCGTCGTACTCATAAAGACCTTGCTGCGCCTTTGAAGTCGACTTGATGTGCCACTGCACTAATGGTCGTTTGAGCGCATCAGCAACTTCTAGCGCCAGCATGGTTTTACCCGTGCCGGGCTCCCCCTTAATCAATAGCGGTCTTTCGAGGGAGACGGCTGCGTTCACCGCCATCATGAGATCTTCTCCAGCTACATAATTACTCGTTCCCGTAAATCTATCTGACATCTTCAGTTTCCACGTTTTTAATATGCAAGTTACAAGGTTAGCAAAATCTGGCTATCGCCGAACCAATCCTGAAAAACCACTTAAAATGCAGCATCAGTGGGAGAAAAATCAAATGCCTAAATTCAATGCAAACCTCTCTATGCTTTTTAATGAAGTCGATTTTCTTGATCGATTTTCAAGGGCAAAACAATGCGGATTCGAAGGAGTGGAATTTCTATTTCCCTATGCTTTTGAGGTGAACGAGATTTTAGATAAATTAGAAGAAAATCAACTTGAAATGGTTTTGTTTAACCTCCCGCCCGGAAACTTTGAAAATGGCGACCGTGGATTAGCCGTAGACCCCAAACGCAAGGGGGAATTCCAAGATAGCGTCGGTCGGGCGATTGAATACGCGAACGTACTGAATTGCTCACAGCTACATTGCATGGCTGGCCTAACCCCCGATGAGTTTGAGGCAAATACGCTCACCGAAAATTACATTTCTAATATCCAATTTGCCGCGGATGCTTGCAAACCTCACAACATCGACATTTTAATCGAAGCCATTAACACGAGAGACATCCCTGGATACTTCTTGAATTATTCTTCACAAGCGCTCGATGTTCTGTCGAAGGTTAATCGACCTAATACCTATTTTCAGTATGACATCTATCACATGCAAGTCATGGAAGGGGATTTAATCCCGACGATTCAAAGAATCCTCCCTATGATCAAGCATATGCAATTAGCGGATACCCCTGGACGGCACGAGCCAGGAACCGGAGAAATCAACTACGGCAATCTCTTTAATGCAATCGATGAGATGGGGTATGACGGTTGGATTGGTTGTGAATATCGACCAAAAGAAAATACGGAGGATGGTCTATCTTGGATAAAACCGTACCTCTGAAGCAACGTATACTTCTGAAAATTAAAATAGCTTGATTAATAAAAAATTTACAGGGGTAAAAGAATGAAAATTGGTTTCATTGGACTTGGCATCATGGGTAAACCAATGGCATCTCAAGTCATTAAAGGTGGTCACGACGTATTTTTATTTTCGAGGACCTCTGTACCCGCAGAACTGACTGAACTTGGAGGTACCGCCTGCGCCAGCGCAGCAGCCGTCGCCAAGGCAGCTGACATTATCATTCTGATGGTGCCAGACACGCCTGATGTTGAGAAAGTTCTTTTTGGTCAGGATGGTATCGCGAGCTCTCTATCCCCAGGCAAAACAATCGTTGATATGAGCTCGATCTCCCCTATCGCCACCAATGAATTCGCTGCAAAAATCCAAGATATAGGTTGTGGCTATGTTGACGCACCCGTTTCTGGTGGAGAGGTTGGAGCCACCAATGCAACACTTACCATTATGGTGGGTGCCAGTGAGCAAGATTTTGAGAAATTAAAACCAATTTTTGAATTGATGGGAAAAAACATTACCCACGTAGGGGACGTCGGCGCAGGACAAGTCTGTAAAGTTGCAAACCAGGTAATCGTTGCTCTTAACATCGAGGCTGTGAGCGAAGCATTACTCTTAGCCTCTAAGGCCGGAGTAGACCCAGAGCGTGTCAGGCAAGCACTTATGGGTGGATTTGCGTCTTCGAAAATACTGGAAATTCATGGTGAGCGAATGATCAAGCGAACGTTTAACCCTGGATTTCGTATTGAGTTACACCAAAAGGATTTAAACCTTGCCCTTTCCACCGCAAAGAGTCTTGGTGTCTCACTTCCGAACACCTCGAACGCTCAAGAGTTATTCAATTCTTGCAAAGCGCATGGTGATCATGCAAAAGATCATTCCGCGATGGTTACCGCGTTAGAACGCTTGGCCAATCATAGAGTTGATCAATGAAAGATCGGCAATCCGAATTCCTTCGGGCACTTTTTAACGTTGCGATTGAGGCAGCCTTACCCGAGAAAACGATTCAAAAACATATTCCGAAACCGCCAAAAGGTCGAACGATTGTAATTGGTTGCGGAAAAGCGGCGGCAACGATGGCGAGTTCATTCGAACGCAGCTGGCAACATGAGTTAAGCGGACTAGTAGTTACGCGTTACGGACACAAAGTAGAAACCAGCCGCATAGAAGTTTTGGAGGCCTCCCACCCGATACCTAATGAAGCCGGTATGGAGGCAACGACCCGAATTCTCGAGCTGCTTGCTGATACAACTGAAGATGATTTAGTCGTGTTTCTCGTCTCCGGCGGTGGATCTGCACTGTTCACGCTACCCGCGCCAGGCCTCACTTTGTTGGACAAAATGGAGATCAATGCTGCCTTGCTAAGTAGTGGTGCAAATATTACCGAGATGAATTGCGTAAGGAAACATCTCTCAGCAGTAAAAGGTGGGAGACTCGCGCGAGCAATCTATCCAGCGAAATGTTTAACACTAGCCATTTCTGATATTCCGGGTGATGAGCTCGCGGTGATTGCATCTGGGCCCACCACACCAGACCAAACGACATTCAGCGATGCGCTTGCGATCTTGAGTAAATACGGAATCACAAAACCCAAATCGGTATTAGAGCATTTACGAGCGGGGGCAGACGAGACCCCAACGCACGAGGATCCCGTATTTGAGAACGTAGAGACGAAATTAATTTCCACTCCGCAAATGTCTCTCGAGGCCGCTGCAGATCTCGCGAAGCAAAATGGATACACGCCGATTATTCTGGGAGACGCCATCGAGGGAGAAGCGCGTGAGGTCGCTCGAGTCATGGCAGCAATTACCAAACAAGTGATTCGGCATGGCCAACCATCGAAAGCTCCTTGTATCCTACTCTCTGGAGGAGAAACCACCGTGACTGTCAGAGGTAAGGGACGCGGCGGAAGAAATGTGGAATTTCTGCTCGCACTTTCTTTGGAGCTATCGCACTACAAAAATGTATGGGCACTCTCTGGCGATACAGATGGGATTGACGGTACAGAGGAAAATGCTGGCGCAATTATCAATCCATCGACGATGTCGCGAGCGCTAGAACTTGGTCTAGACGCGAAGGCAATGCTCGCAGATAATGATGGTTATTCATTTTTCGAAGCACTGAACGATCTCGTGATAACAGGTCCAACGCTTACCAACGTAAACGACTTCAGAGCCATTCTGATTGAATCGTAATTAATATGGGACACACCGAAGCACATTTAATTGAAAATCCGGTACCGAGCGCCACCAAACAAGAACTCATCACGAAACTGAGCCGGGTTCTAGACTCGGAGTGCCTAAAGTATTTGGAACAGGATTTAAAACCTTTTGAGTGTGATGGGCTCTCCGCCTACCCTAAAGTCCCAATGTTGGTCGCACTTCCAACGTCTGAACACGAAGTTTGCGAAGTGCTTAAGATTTGCTATGAAAATAATGTTCCAGTCGTCTTCAGAGGCGCAGGGACTGGTCTCTCAGGTGGCGCGATACCGTACGAGAAAGGACTTTTGCTAGTTCTGTCGAAACTCAATAAGATCGTTCAAATTGATTCCGTTTCGCGAACTGCGATTGTTCAGCCGGGTGTAAGGAACGCCGCGATCTCCCAGGCTAGCGCCAAACACAAACTCTATTACGCGCCAGATCCGTCTAGTCAAATTGCTTGCTCGATAGGTGGCAATGTCGCGGAAAACTCCGGTGGTGTGCACTGTCTTAAATACGGACTGACAGTTAACAATATTCTAAAAATTCGATTTGCAACTATCGAGGGTGAAATTATAGAGATTGGTGCCGAAGGACTCGATAGTCCTGGATATGATTTACTCGCACTAATATGTGGATCCGAAGGATTACTTGGGGTAGTTACCGAGATCACCGTAAAACTACTCTCCTCTCCGGAACGTGCTCAGGTCATAATGGCTTCATTTGACGACGTCGCAAAGGCTGGACGAGCCGTTGGAGACATTATTGCGGCGGGCATCATCCCAGCTGGACTAGAGATGATGGATCAAAAAGCGACCAGTGCAGTAGAGCAATTCATTGGAGCGGGCTATCCTTTGGATGCGGCAGCCATCCTACTTTGCGAATCTGATGGCGCTGACGAGGAAGTAGCAAATGAAATTGAAAAAACCATTGAAGTCTTAAAAAAGGCGGGGGCGACAAAAATAGAAGTCTCTCGAGACGATGCGCATCGCTTAAAATTGTGGGCAGGAAGAAAATCTGCGTTCCCTGCTGTCGGGAGGATTCTTCCAGACTATTTTTGTATGGATGGAACCATCCCTAGAAGAACACTTCCCATGGTGCTCGAACGCATCGCCGAGATGGGGACCACCTTCAATTTGCAGTGTGCGAACGTATTTCATGCGGGTGATGGCAACTTGCATCCACTCATCATGTTTGATGCAAACGACAAAGATCAACTACGTCGCGCTGAGCAATATGGCGCCGCAATTCTCGAGCTCTGCGTCGAGGTAGGGGGCACGATCACCGGCGAGCACGGAGTTGGCATGGAAAAAATCAATCAAATGTGTGTTCAGTTCCAGCCTGACGAATTGTCATCGTTTCTTCAAATCAAAAAAAGTTTCGACGAAAAAGGTCTACTCAATCCAGGCAAGGCAGTGCCCACACTAAATCGATGTGCAGAGTTCGGAATGATGCATGTACATCGAGGGGAAGAACGCTTCCCTGATCTTCCAAGATTTTAGAGACCCAAACCAGAAACTTTCGATGCAAGATATGGACTCGATCATTCTCGACCTTCGCGATCAACTAGCAAAGGCAAAGGAAAGCGGTGAAACCATTCGAATTCGAGGAGGTGGATCCAAAGACTTCTATGGATTATCGAAACAAGGAAAGACGCTAGAGACGACGGCACTAAGTGGGATCATCGAATACGAACCAACCGAATTAGTGTTAACCGCTTATGCTGGAACACCTCTTTCAGAAATCGAAGCAGCACTTTCCCAAAATAATCAGATGTTACCGTTTGAACCGCCCTACTACGGTGAGAACGCAACGTTTGGCGGTTGTATAGCAACGGGTTTATCTGGTCCGAGACGAGCCACGATGGGAGCAGTGCGGGATTTCGTATTAGGGGTGCGAATACTCGATGGCAATGGAAAAGATTTAAGTTTCGGCGGAAAAGTCATGAAAAACGTGGCTGGCTTTGACGTTTCTCGCGTACTCACTGGCTCTAATGGAACCTTGGGTTTAATACTCTCCGCATCCGTAAAAGTACTCCCGAAACCCGAAGTGGAAAAAAGCGTTTGTTTTGTAACCAGTGAGAAAGAAGCGATCGTCAAGATGAATGAGATTGCAGGTCTTCCAGCCCCCTTGTCTGGTAGCTGCTTTGATGGTGAAAAACTTGTAATTAGACTCTCCGGCGCTGGTGCAGCGGTCAGAGCTGGAATCGAAAGAATTGGTGGTGATGGTTTTAACGACCAAAACTTTTGGAACGAAATAAAGGAGCAACAACATCCTTTCTTCAGGAAAACTGGAACACTCATTCGACTATCAATTAACAGTGCGTCACCGCCAATCGAGAACGAGCAAACCTTTTTGGAATGGAATGGAAGTTTACGCTGGCTTTGGGGCTCACGAGATCTCGACCACTATCAAGAAATAGCAAAAGCCCGGGGTGGTAACGCTTCAATCTTTAGGTCAGACACCACTTGTACTGAGATTATGAAGCTCTCCAGACCGATGATGAGACTTCAGGAAAAAGTCAAACAATCACTCGACCCACACGGTCTTTTCGGAAAAAACCGAATGTTTAAAGAATTCTAGTAGCACGGTCGATAAAGATGAAAACGAATATCTCACAACAACTACTAGACACGCGACAAGGTCGGGAAGCGAACGATATCCTTCGCGCTTGTGTGCACTGTGGTTTTTGTACGGCGACATGCCCCACTTATCAACTGCTGGGGGACGAACTCGACAGTCCCAGGGGGCGGATCTATCTCATCAAAGAAATCCTCGAAGGGCAGAAGCCAACAATCGAGACACAAAAACACTTAGATCGTTGCTTAACGTGTCGCTCGTGCGAATCGACTTGTCCCTCTGGGGTCCAATATGGGCGGCTTGTGGATATTGGACGAGAGATTGTAGAAAAAAATGTATCTCGATCGTTCCTCGACAATGCGAAGCGAAATTTACTCAACAAAATTATTCCGAACCCAACGTTGTTTAGGCCTCTTCTTATGATTGGGCGGTTTGTGAAGCCAATTCTGCCCTCTTCTGCTAAACGCAAAATCCCAATCGCACAACAAACCAAAAATAATTGGCCAACGGTATCGCATACCCGCAAGATGCTCATATTGAACGGATGTGTTCAACCCACACTGGCGCCAAATATAAATGTCGCAGCTGCGCGAGTTCTGGACAGCCTAGGAATTACTGTTTTACGAGTTTCCGAAGCGGGCTGTTGTGGAGCCGTGACACACCATTTGAACAAACAAGAAGAAGCAATATCACACATAAAACGCAATATTGATGCTTGGTGGCCCCATGTTGAATCGGGCGCCGAATGCATTGTCATTACGGCAAGCGGATGCGGCACCATGTTAAAGGATTATGGACATCTCCTCATCGATGATCCAGAGTACGCAGAGCGCGCAAAGAAGATCTCGGAAATAAGCAAAGATATCGTAGAAATTTTGAATGCGGAAGGAGATAAATTGAACCCTCTTCTTTCCAAGCTTAAGAAAAATCCTTCCAAAACAATTTCCTTTCATTCTCCGTGTAGCTTGCAACACGGCCAGCAAATTAAAGGGGTGACCGAAGCTATTCTCGAGCGCGCTGGGTTCAAACTCACGAATGTTACGGATCCACACCTTTGTTGTGGCTCTGCGGGAACCTACTCGATTCTCCAACCGGATCTCTCTCAAAGGTTACTGAAAGATAAAGTGCGCAACTTAGAAGCAGAAAATCCAGATACGATTGTTACTGCTAATATTGGGTGCTTAACTCACATCCAGAATGGAACAAAAACACAGGTTCAACACTGGATAGAACTTATAGATCAAGAATTATCGAGATCACACGCTTAAGGGAAACGCGATGGCCAAAATTGCTCTTATTACAGGCGCGACGTCAGGATTCGGGAAATCAGCGGTAGAACTTTTCATCAAAAATGGATGGAAAGTCATCGGTACAGGTAGAAGAAAAGAACGGCTTGATTCCCTAAAAGCACAACTTGGTGAAAATTTTCATGGGCTAGCGTTTGATATTCAAAACACTGACCAAATTGCATCAGTTGTTGATTCGATCGCTAAAGATTTTCAAGCAATTGATCTGCTGATTAACAACGCTGGGCTAGCGCTCGGCACGGCTCCCGCTCAGAGCTGTGATCTTGATCAGTGGAACACCATGGTTGATACGAATATTAAGGGCTTGATGACATTAACCCATAAGGTTCTTCCAAAACTAATCGAGCAAAAAGGAGCAGTAATAAATATTAGCTCAGTGGCAGCGAGCTATCCCTACCCCGGCGGGAATGTTTATGGAGGAACAAAAGCATTCGTGGTTCAGTTCTCTTTGGGTTTGAGATCAGATTTACACGGAACCGGAGTCAGAGTTACGTGTGTCGAACCTGGGATGTCGGAAACAGAATTTACACTTGTGAGGACAAAAGGCGATCAAGGCGCCTCCGATAAGTTATATGACGGTGCGAACCCAATGACCGGGGAGGACATCGCGAACACCCTTTATTGGATCGCTACATTACCCTCTCATATGAATATCAATCGAATCGAATTGATGCCTGTGCGCCAGTCATTTAGCCCGTTCCAAGTGTATAGGGGTTAGCAGCACTTAGCTCGAAAGATTCAAAGCTTAAACGTCCTAAGTCCTGAGTCCTTCGAGAACAAGCGAGAAGAAGTCTCGGGCAACTGCTGGATCAATCCATCGCACGACCAGGCAGAGATTTTCGGTGTTATCGATCCACGTAAAGGCACCGCCCGCCCCAATCGCAAATATACTCGTCTCAGGTATCCCTCTAAATATTTTTTGCTCGGTATTCAACCAAGTTAACAAACCGTAAAACGGTGCGATTTCACACGGTTGCTGCATTAACTTTATCCAGGAAGGAGAAATAATCTCACGACCTTCGTAAAACCCTCGACTTCTAATCAATTCGGCGATCAGCATCTGATCATGCGCACTAATAGCGACTCCCCCACCCCAGTGACTACCTCCTGGAACAGTCCTCAAATTTTTTCCATCGATCTCAACCTCAGCACCTACATAACTCTCCCATGACCATGTTCGAGAACCCCCGATCGGATCAAGAATTCTCTCTGAAAAGACATCCGGAAGGTTTCTCTTAAAAACATGAAGGAGCGCCAGAGAGAGTTGATTTATACGAACATCGTTGTATTCCCAGTACGTGCCAGGATGTTCGAGCGAACGTTTATCTCCTTTAGCCTGATCTCTTTTTACTCCTGTCTGAAATGAAAGAATTCGATAATGATCCACCTGATCGGGAACACCTACGCATATACCTCCCCACTCGCTCGTCTGCTGGAGTAAATGACGCCAAGTAATATCTCGATTTTGTCCTGAGTCAAATCCAATACCAGACAGATGTTCGCTGAGTTTTGCATCGATACTCGGGATCAATCCGTCATCAACAGCAAGGCCCGCCAACAATGCTAAATAGGTTTTAGCAACACTAAACGTGAGGTCTGGGCGATGGATATCCCCGAAGGACGCGATCGTACTACCACCAACATTAATAACCCCAGACACCCCTCCCCTGGGTTTCACCGGTCCAAGTAAAACATTCCATGGCGCAGGGTCCTCCATATGAATCCCCCAGGGCGGAGAATTATCACGAGACCAACCAATCTCATTGGACAAGGCGAACTCGATAGCTTCATCAAAATTCATAGAAAATAAAAATTCATCTGATAGAGCTAGTCTTCGCGTCGACTCTCGCCTTCGTAAACCCGATCACTATCCGGACTACGTGCCCGACTCTGAGACTCTTGCGCAGCACGAAACTGCTGCCTTAGCCCTCGAGTTTTCCACCAAAAATAAACGAAAAGTATGATGAGTATTACACCCGCAACTGCAAGGAGCACTACGGAGAACATAAATGCCAATACAAGACCCACGATGCCTAATGAAAAGGTCACCAATTTGCCAATGAGTGACCAGCCTCCAGTACGAGGCTCGCCTGAGGACACAACAAAGTGGATAGATTTTTTTCGCATCTTTTAATTAATTTATTTTCTATTACTTGAGGGTTATATTTGAAAATTCAACCCCAAAAACATTAACTCAGTACCCATCTAAGCGTTTGAGTGCCCATAGATGAGCCGCGATCAAAGCCCTGTAGGGCTCAAATTGACTTAAAAACTTCTCCGTCTCTAACGCGCTGGGAGATTCTTCTAGATTAAGTAATCTTTGTAGATTCCTTCTTACTGCAGCATCGCCATGTAATGAGCCATTCAAGTACGAATATCCCCTTAATAAAGCGTAGTTAACCGTCCACCACCCAATTCCTTTGATAGAAATTAACGCGTCTGTGACCTTCTCATAATCAAAATGTTCTCGCCAATAATCAAGCAACAAAACTCCGTCAACGACTTGGATTGCCAAATCCATTATTGTTTGCGCTTTCTGTCGAGATAGTCCATATGTCGCAAGCTGAGCAATATTACTTCCCATTACCTCCCGGGGTCCTGGAAAACATACTAAACCACTCGCATGTCTTAGCCCCAGTCCGTTAATGAACTTCACCCGCATCGAAGTTGCAGCAGATACACTAACTTGCTGGCCGATAACTGCTGATACTAGAGCCTCCCAAACTGTTACCGACTGCGGCACACGAAGCCCAGAGTTCGCCTTTAGTAACCTCGCCATAGCAGGATGTCTACCAAATTTTTTTTCCATATCCTCTACAGGCTGGCTAAGCCCGAGTATATGCGTCACTATTTTTTTTGCGAGGCTGGTCAAAGCATTTTTATTTTTCGGGACCTTATGTAGTTCCATTAGGTAAGTTGCCCTTTTCTTCGTCAACTTGACTTCTATATATGCCGCAGAACCTTCATGCATAAATGCCTTTTGGATGGTCTGCCCTAAAACTCGCTCGGAGGTACCGAGTGCATCTCGGCTAAAGAAAGACAAGACGTCCACGGGACGAAAATTGGCAGGTAGTGAAACAAAAGATCGAATTTGCATAATGACAACTAAAAAATAAAAAACGTAACTAGATAGATCTTGTTAGAATCTGCACACCCTTCCGACTTCACATTGCAAGAGCATCTATAACCATAACAATCTAAGAATACACCACCACATTCGAGAACCTTAATGGAAAATATATCAATCGATTCTGTCCGTCGAGAACTCACGAACGATAACGTAATACGAGTTGGGATCAATGCTTCAAATTTTTTACTTGTCTCTAGAATAGATGATTCAGGTATTCCGTATGGTATTGCTCCAGATCTAG
>JAURFP010000120.1 GCA_030834275.1 Burkholderiales bacterium
ACCATCTCAACGCCCTCAGGTAGCTCACAAGCACCTGTCACGTCTGTCGTACGGAAATAGAACTGTGGACGATATCCCTTGAAGAATGGCGTGTGACGACCACCCTCGTCCTTCGACAGGATGTATACCTCAGCCTCAAATTTCGTGTGTGGCTTGATCGTGCCCTTCTTTGAAAGAACCTGACCACGCTCAACGTCTTCACGCTTAGTACCACGCAGCAAGACACCCACGTTCTCGCCAGCACGGCCTTCGTCTAGCAGCTTGCGGAACATCTCAACGCCCGTACAAACAGTAGTCGTTGTATCGCGGATACCTACAATCTCGATTTCGTCGCCAACGTGCACAATGCCGCGCTCAATACGACCAGTCACAACAGTACCGCGACCTGAAATAGAGAACACGTCCTCGATTGGCATGAGGAAGGCTTGGTCAACGTCGCGTACAGGCTCTGGAATGTAGCTGTCGAGCGTATCGACGAGCTTCAACACCGATGCAACACCGATGTCTGACGCGTCGCCCTCGAGCGCCTTCAGTGCAGAACCAATAACGATCGGCGTGTCGTCGCCTGG
>JAURFP010000121.1 GCA_030834275.1 Burkholderiales bacterium
GACAATGTTTCAATTATTAATAAAGAGGGAAAAATAAAAAATGGAAAAATTTTACAAATTTTGGGATTTCTAGGTTTAGCAAGGGTTGAAAAACAAGAAGCATCTGCTGGAGAAATAATAATGTTCTCTGGTATTGATGGGGTTAAAATTTCAGATACAGTTTGCGATCCAAAGCAAGTTGAGGCATTGCCACCACTTGTTGTTGATGAGCCAACAATTAGCATGACTTTCCAAGTCAATACATCTCCCTTTGCAGGCAAAGAAGGTAAGTATGTAACCACAAGAAATATTAAAGATAGACTAGATAAAGAGCTTATTCATAATGTTGCGCTACGAGTTTCAGAAACTGAAAGTCCGGATAAATATAGAGTGTCTGGAAGAGGGGAACTTCATTTATCAATTTTAATAGAGAATATGAGAAGAGAGGGCTATGAACTTGCAATTTCTAGACCCGAGGTGATTATTAAAAAAGTTGATGGGCAAGATCAGGAACCTTTTGAAGCTTTAACTATTGATATTGAAGAACAGCATCAAGGTAAGATCATGGAA
>JAURFP010000122.1 GCA_030834275.1 Burkholderiales bacterium
CATTACTCATTACACACCTTCTGCGCTCGGGTCACGAATGAATCTACAAACGTACTGGTAATCGAATTGAAGACTGGACCTAAGATTTTCTCTAGGAGCGTATTAGAAAATTCATAGCTCAAGGAGAACATAACCCTACAACCAAGATCATCAATACCCTTAAAATTCCACACTCCAGAAAGATTTTTAAAAGGGCCAGAAACGAGCTCCATATTTATCTCACCGACCGTATCTTGGGTTGGCGCAGAAATTTTATTTCTCGTGGAGAACGATTGAGAAACCCCTTTGAATTTGATATCGATTTCCGCCACCATTTCTTTCGCCCCGCGTTGAATTACTCTAGCCCCACCGCACCACGGCAGAAAATCAGGATAACTCTCGATATCATTAACGAGGTTGTACATCGATTTAGCTTTATAAGGCACGAGAACAATTTTTTCTATATGGGTCATAGCACTTAATTTAGCCTACAATTGATGCTTTAGCGGTCACAACTTGCGTTGTTTTTGGCGCCTACGTATTC
>JAURFP010000123.1 GCA_030834275.1 Burkholderiales bacterium
GAAATTTGGTTTATTATTGAGGGTGCTTGCAAGGTCAATTTCCAATCAAATAAAGACAAACAAGCTCACCTGATTCAGCTTAGTTCGGGAGATCTCTTTGAGGTTCCCATTCTCGCTAAACATCAAATTTTCAACGATGGCGATAAAGATTGTGTAATTATAGAAATACAATATGGCGAAAGGGTGGATGAATTGGATATCGAGCGTTTTTTTTACTACCCTGAAACTCCTTGAGAGTTTACAATGACTAACTTTTACAAGGCTGGATGGCAGAGTGGTTATGCAGCGGCCTGCAAAGCCGTGTACGCCGGTTCGATTCCGGCTTCAGCCTCCACCATCCTTATACCAGCTGTTTTTTAAGCAATAGTTTTAAATTAAAAATTATGTGTTTTTTAAATTCAAAATCCATTACAATAGTTCAACTTATGAACGGTTAATACAATACCTTATTAACCGTGCGGTAGCATTTCTCTAAAATTTTAATCATAAAATAGAATCTTTTTAACTAACGTGGACATT
>JAURFP010000124.1 GCA_030834275.1 Burkholderiales bacterium
GACCTAACTCTGGCTGCATGCTCTTGGTGCTGACATCTGTATTTGCCACCTCTCGCACCGCGTTTGCAATTGCCATTAAGTCTTCATCTGATGGACCAGTATTGTGATCAACAATTTCCAAATCTGGTTTATTGAACTCATGAGCTAACAATTTTTCAGCTAACGCCATACCAACTGCATTTGCGATCCCTTGGCCCAACGGGCCTGTCGTAGTTTCAACTCCAGGTGTGATCCCGAATTCTGGATGACCTGGTGTTTTAGAATGCAGCTGTCGAAAAGCCTTCAGATCATCGACTGACACCTCATAGCCCGTCAAATGTAAAAGCGAGTAGAGCAACATTGACCCATGACCGTTGGAAACTACAAAGCGATCACGATTAAACCAGTACTGATTAGTGGGGTTATGTTTTAGAATTTTTCGCCAGAGTACCTCAGCTATATCAGCCATTCCCATCGGCATTCCAGGATGGCCAGAATTAGCCGATTGCACGGCATCCATCG
>JAURFP010000012.1 GCA_030834275.1 Burkholderiales bacterium
TATCTCAGATACCAGAGGAAACGCCAGAAGTTAAAGTATTTCATGCTGGCACTTCACTAGAAAATCAAAACACAGTAGTGAGTGGCGGTAGAGTTCTGTGTGTGACTGCCCTCGGAGAAAATATTCAAGCAGCCCAAAAATCGGCATTAGAGATAGCCGAGAAGATAAAATTCGATGGCAAGCAGTTCCGTAAGGATATTGGTTATCGCGCTATAAAGCGCGCCTAAAAAAATGGCTGATGCGAATGCTGTCAAACACTATCTAGTAGACCTCCAACAGAGAATCGTCTCTAAACTCGAGCATTTGGATGGCCAAAGTTTTCGCTCTGACTCTTGGGACCGCAAGGAGGGCGGAGGTGGGACCAGTATGGTGATAGAAAAGGGGAATTTATTCGAACGAGGTGGTGTAAATTTTTCGCACGTCTTTGGAGATAACCTTCCACCTTCTGCCACCGCGGCTCGTCCAGAACTAGGGGGTAGATCTTTTGAAGCCATGGGTGTTTCGTTGGTGCTACATCCAGAAAACCCTTTCGTGCCAACGGTCCATTTAAATGTACGGTTCTTTATCGCGAAAAAAAAATCAGCGGCCCCGGTATGGTGGTTTGGGGGCGGCATGGATTTAACGCCTTATTATGGATTTGATGAAGATTGCATCCATTTTCATGCGACGTGCAAAAAAGCATTGGATGCGCACGATATATCCCTGCATGTAAAATTTAAAAGTTGGTGCGATAAATATTTTTATTTGAAGCATCGAAAAGAACCTCGAGGCATTGGGGGAATATTTTTTGACGACTTATCCTCTCCAGATTTTGAGACCTGCTTCAATATTACCAAGAGTGTTGGTGATGGATTCCTTGAGGCCTACATCCCGATCGTAGAGAGAAGACGTGATTTAACTTTTACTGAAATAGAGAGAGAATTCCAAGCCTATCGCCGAGGCCGCTACGTCGAATTCAATTTGGTTTTTGATAGAGGCACTCTTTTCGGTCTTCAGTCGGGGGGGCGCACCGAATCTATTCTGATGTCGATGCCCCCAAATGTAATTTGGAAGTACGATTGGTCTCCCGCTCCTGGATCCCCGGAACAGAAACTTTATACAAACTATCTGGTGGAAAAAAACTGGATATAGCTAGCTATTTAATTCGCCTAGATAGGATTCTCGGACTTTAGAACTTCGTAGCAATTCTTGAGAGTCGCCTTCCATCGTCAACTCTCCGCTTTCCATAACATAGGCGCGATTACTAGACTCCAAAGCCAAGCGCGCATTCTGCTCGACCAAGAAAATAGTTACGCCAGAACTCGAAATTTCTCGAATCACTTCAAAAATTTTTTCGACCATGAGAGGCGCAAGCCCCATCGAAGGTTCATCTAACAGAAGTAATTTAGGGCTTGCCATTAATGCACGGCCGATAGCGAGCATCTGCTGCTCGCCCCCAGATAATGTCCCTCCCGTTTGACCACGTCGCTCGCGTAAACGAGGAAACAGCTCATAAATCCGCAGTAAATCTACGGCAATCGATTTTCTGTCGACTCTTAAATACGCACCCATCCGAAGATTTTCGTCTACCGTAAGTCGACCGAGAATCCCTCGTCCCTCCGGTACAAGTGCTAGACCTTTCGCGGCTCGCTTATGAACTGGAAACGACGACATATCAATACCGTCAAAACCAACCTTACCAGTATGTCCAATTAAACCCGCGATCGCATTGAGCGTAGAACTTTTACCGGCCCCATTCGAACCGATTAGCGCTACTGTCTCACCTTCTTTGATGCTGAGACTAACGCCGCGCGCAGCTTTTATCGCGCCATACGATACGCCCAAAGATTCGACCGACAAATAACTCAAGGTAGATTTCCCCCGAGATAGGCTTTGATCACCGCCGGATCTCCTCGCACAGCATCCGGCTCGCCCTCTGCTATCTTCTCTCCATAATCCAAAACAGCCAGACGATCACAAAGACTCATAATCAACTTGACGTCATGTTCGATCAGCAGAACGGAAACTCCATCAGCGCGTATTTTTTTTATTAACGCTTTTAACTCCTCAGTTTCTGTTGCATTCATCCCTGCAGCTGGCTCGTCTAGAGCCAGCAATTTCGGCTGTGTAGCCAATGCACGAGCCACCTCTAAGCGCCTCTGATCCCCGTAGGATAAATTCTTTGACAAAGAGCTCGCCTCGGATTCGATCCCAACATAAGCAAGCCATGCCATTGATTGACGATAAATATTCGCTTCCTCATCCTTCGACGCCCTAGTTTTTAATACCGCACCTAGAGCGCCAACTTTTGTTCTAGCATGACAACCAACCATGACATTCTCGAGGACACTCATCTCCTGAAATAAACGGATGTTTTGGAAAGTCCTGGCGATACCCTTACTCGCTACTTGATGAGGCTTAAGCCCAACAAGGGATGCACGATCAAAATTAATTTCCCCAATATCCGGCGAATACACACCCGTGAGTAAATTAAATAAAGTGGTTTTACCCGCTCCATTCGGCCCAATAAGCCCATAGATCTCTCCCAATTGAACGGTGAGATTGACATCACTGAGCGCCTGCACACCTCCAAATTTTTTTCCGACAGATTTGAGCTCGAGTAATTTCATCGTTCAAATATCGTAAGGGCCTAACCCTTATTCCCGAGCTGTTTGCGAGTCGTACCTGGCCACAAACCAGTGGGGCGCACAAGCATTACTAAGATGAGCGCAAGTCCGAATAACAGCATACGCAATGCCTCTGGGTCAATATAAACGGCACCAAATAAACTTTCTTGAATCGGAGAGGCTGTGGAGCGAAGTATTTCAGGAAGCGTAGTCAGCAACAATGCGCCAAGTAACACACCAAAAATATGCCCCATCCCACCAAGCACGACCATACAAAGCACCATGATGGACTCGAGTAGCACAAAGCTCTCGGGACTAACAAAACCTTGAAGGCTAGCAAATAATCCGCCAGCAACACCCCCAAAGGTTGCTCCCAACGCAAACGCCAAAAGTTTTACGTTCCTCGTGTTTATTCCCATCGCTTGAGCGGCAAGCTCATCCTCTCGGACCGCAATCCACGCCCGACCAAGCCGTGAATTTTCTAACCGCACACAAATGAGAACTGTGATCATTAGCAATAAAACTAAAACATAGTAATAAATGTGGGCTCCAGAAAACTGGATGCCTAGAATCTCATGCGTTCGAGTAAGATCCGCACCCGCAATGACTATCGGATCAATTTTGTTAATTCCAATTGGCCCATTTGTAACATTGACCGGGTGATCTAGATTATTGAGAAAAATTCGAATAATTTCTCCAAATCCCAAGGTGACGATAGCAAGATAATCGCCTCTCAATCTTAGCGTTGGCGCGCCCAATAAAATTCCGAAAATTGCAGCAACACCAGCTCCGATTGGCAGTATTGCCCAGAACGGGAGATGCAGGCCAAATTGCGGTGAGGCCAGCAGTGCCCATGCATACGCACCCACTGCGTAGAACGCGATGTAGCCCAGATCTAATAATCCAGCAAAACCAACGACGATATTTAGACCAAGCGCGAGCATCGCGTAGATCAAAGCAAAATCTAAAATACGGACCCAAGTTCGGCCAACCGTATTGCTTAACAAGAACGGAAGAGAAACCAGTGCGATGCCAAGAAGCACATAACCAATAAAAAGAATACGCTTATTGCTACGTATTTTTTCTATTCCTTTCGAAATAATACTCATCACGCTCTCTCAGAGATTCTTTCGCCCATAATTCCTGTGGGACGAAAAACTAAAACGATAATGAGTACTAAAAATGCGAATACATCTTGGTAGTGGCTTCCAAGAAAACCTCCAGTGATATCTCCTATATATCCAGCCCCAATGCTTTCGATCAGGCCCAGTAACAGCCCACCTAGAACTGCCCCACCAAGATTACCGATGCCACCTAGCACCGCTGCGGTGAAGGCTTTGAGGCCCAACATAAATCCCATAGAGTAATGAGCAACGCTGTAGTTAGCCGCCACTAGGATTCCAGCAACCGCACCGAGTCCCGCACCAATTACGAACGTGAAGGAAATAATTTTATTGATGTTCACTCCTAGCAGCCCCGCTATACGTTGACTCTCCGATGTGGCTCGCATGGCGCGCCCAAGCTTTGAGTAATTCACAATAAGCAAAAGGAGTGTCATTAAGATTGCAGAGAGGACGATGATAAAAATTTGTAGGTCGGTGATATTGGCACCGAGAAACTCACGCGTCTCAAACGAGAATATTTTGGGCACCGTTTTGTACTGCCTGCCCCAAATAATCATCGCGAGGTTTTGAAGCAGAATGGAAATTCCTATTGCTGTTATCAGTGGCGCCAGACGCGGTGCCTTTCGAAGTGGTCGATAAGCAAGGCGTTCTATAAAGTACGATAACACCATACAACTAATGACTGAGGTGGTCGCAGCAATCAGCACCATCACTATCGGATTCATCTCTGGGAAATAGCCGAAAAGGTACGCAACTGTAGCTAAAGCGACCATCGCGCCCACCATTACAACCTCGCCATGAGCAAAATTGATAAGGCCTAAGATCCCATAAACCATGGTGTATCCAAGCGCGACTAGAGCGTAGACGCTCCCAAGTACGAGGCCGTTGATAACTTGTTGAAAAAAAATATCCATAACAAAACTTAAAAACGTGAGCGGCGCCTTTTGGCGCCGCCTTCAAGCAAAGCTTTATTCACCAAAGGCTTACTCACCGCCTACTGTTTCGATGTACTCCCAAGCACCATTTTTTACACGATACAGACTAATACTTCCTCCACGCAGGTCTCCATTTTCATCGAATCTGATTTGACCGGTAACGCCCTGGTAATCGGTTTGAGAAAGTAACGGTAAATATGATTCTGGATTTGTAGAATCCGCTCGGACCATAGCATCGATCAAAATACTCGTAGCATCGTAAGTAAATGGAGCATAAATTTGGATATCCTCATGATAGGTCTGAAGAAACTTCTCTTGAAAAGATTTTCCACCATCCATTTTCTCTAAAGGCAAACCTGGAGACGAAGCGTAAGCACCCTCACCCTCCTCGCCTGCAAGTACGAGGAACTGTTTTGATTGAATTCCATCACCGCTTAGATACGTTGCCGTAATTCCCAGATTCTTCACTTGCTTCATCATAGGGCCCGCTTGAGCGTCCATTCCTCCGTAAAAAATCACATCTGGATTCAAGCCCTTTATTTTTGTCAGTATCGCTGTAAAGTCAGTTTTTGTCGTATCGGTAAACTCTCTTGTGACAATCTCACCGCCTGCTGATTTAGCGGCCTTTTCAAACTCATCAGCAAGCCCTTTTCCGTAGGCACTTCTGTCATCAATAACAGCGATTTTCTTGGCCCCGATCGTTTTAACAGCATAATCTCCCAGAACCTTACCTTGCTGCTCATCGTTCGCCATCACGCGAAAAGCCGTTTTGTATCCCTGATGCGTATACATAATTGCCGTTGCGGAAGGGGATATCTGAGCTAGCCCCGCATCATGATAAATTTTTGATGCTGGGATGGTGGTACCGGAATTGAGGTGGCCAATAACACCTGCGACACCCGAATCAACCAGCTTTTGCGCCACTACTGTACCTTTTTGTGGATTCGCCTCGTCGTCTTCTGACAAAAGCCTAAATTCAACTTTCTCACCACCTATTGTAATTCCGGCGGCATTAGCTTCATCTATTGCCAGTTGTGCCCCACGCTCATTGTCCTTACCGAGGTGTGATATGGGACCCGTCAACGGAGCAACGTGACCAATTTTTATGATTTTGCCCGAGTCATCCGTTCCCGAGCCGCCATCTCCACACCCTACAAGGGTGAAAAGTCCCACCATAAAAATTAATAGAAAGTTTTTTTGCATGATTTTTACCTCCCAAAAAATATACTCACGCATACCGCTACGATATGAATCTTACCCGATATGCGTCTAGCTCTGTATTGTTGTGAATCAAACGCCATAATCACCATTGAATTCAAAAAAAAACCGACTCTAAGAGTCGGTTTTTTCGCTAATTTAATAAGACAGACTTACAAGCTAAGAATCCACTGAACTAGCAGTTTTGCCTCATCCGCGGTAACCGGATTGGGAGGCATTGGAATGTTTCCCCAAGTACCGCTCGTTCCCTTGATAACTTTTTTCGCGAGTGAGTCAACCGCGGACGCATCACCCTTATACTTTTCCGCTACTTGCTTATAAGATGGGCCAACGATCTTGATGTCAATCTTGTGGCAGGCCAAGCAATTCTTGGCCTGAGCCAGCGCCTGAGCCTTTTCTGCGTCCACTGCCTGAGCCTGGAAAGAAAGCCCAAATCCTAAAGCCACCAAGCAAGATAAAACTACTTTCTTCATAAATTTACCTTTCTAAAACGTCGATACTTTTGCTAATTTCAGTTCGATACTCGTTACTCAGATTATATCACCCTGCTGGATATTATTTGTATTAAACGAGCGCGGATGGATTCTTTAGATATTCATTACCGAATCTAAAAAAATCCCCATGAAGACAATCCCTCCAACCAAATTATTGTGGTTAAACGCACGGAAACATCCATCTCTTTCCCGCCCTGCGATCATCGGATATTGAAAGGACAATGCGATAAGCGCGCCAAGTAGTCCGATATAAAACAATACCCCACTGTGGTTAAGGGAACCAGCCAGCGCCAGTCCAGCTATAAAAATCGCATGGCACACAAAAACTGCCGACACATCGTACTTTCCGAAAAGAATCGCGGTTGTATGAATGCCCAACTTTAAATCATCGTCTCGATCTACCATCGCATACTCGGTATCGTATGCCACCGCCCAAAAGATATTTGCAAGCAAAATAATCCAAGTTGTAAGACTGAGTTCATTCGTCTGTGCCGCCCAAGCCATTGGAATTCCAAAACCAAACGCGATACCCAGGTAAGCTTGCGGAATTACGAAAAAACGCTTCGTAAACGGATACGTCACCGCAAGGAAAAGTGCAACAAAAGACAAACTAATAGTGAGTCTATTGAGGGTCAACACAAGCATGAAAGCAAAAGCTGATAGAACTAGAGCAACGGAGACAGCCTCAATCGACTTGATCTGCCCAGACGCAAGGGGTCGGTATTGAGTTCGCTTTACATGAGGATCGTAGTTTCTATCTGCATAGTCGTTAATCGCACATCCTGCTGATCTCATGAGGAAGGTTCCGACTGTGAACACTAGGAACAAATGAAAACTCACATCGCCATTGCTCGCCATCCAAAGCGCCCATAAGGTTGGCCACAACAACAGTAGCGTTCCAATTGGTTTATGGAGACGAATTAACAGCGCATAACTTTTTAGCCGAGATACCAAAAAACTCATACTAAACCATCACTAATTTTTTTCTATTTCCATACCAGCGAGCAATATGTCTCATCGCAGATTTTTTATCATTTGCAATCATATCCTCAGCGGCCGCTCTAGCTGAGGACAGCAAAGTCTCATCCTCTTCGAGATCTACATATCGCAACATCGGAACACCCGACTGCTTTGCACCTAATACCTCACCAGGGCCACGCATCTTAAGATCAAGCTGCGCCACCTTAAACCCATCGGTATGTTCAAAAATAATTTTGAGTCGCTCCTTCGCAAGTACCGTGAGTTTTTGGTCGTACATAAGAATGCACGTGCTGGACTTAGCGCCCCTACCCACTCTTCCCCTCAACTGGTGGAGTTGCGAAAGTCCCATTCGCTCCGCATTTTCTATAATCATGACTGTGGCGTTAGGCACATCTACGCCGACTTCGATAACGGTGGTCGCTACAAGGAGATCAATCTCTCCGCGTTGGAAGCGTGACATGACCTCCGCTTTTTCTATTGCCTTGAGCCGGCCGTGCACCAAACCTACTTTCAACATCGGAAAATCGTGTTGCACCCGCTCGAATGTGGCGATCGCTGTTTCAAGTTGAAGCGTTTCGGACTCTTCAATTAGAGGGCATACCCAATAAACTTGTTGCCCAACACTGCATGCGTCACGTACTCGGTGTAAGACCTCCGCCTTCCGGCTGTTGTTTACGAGCTTAGTAAGGACAGGTGTTCTTCCAGGCGGGAGTTCATCGATGACCGAAACATCCAAGTCTCCGTAAAAACTCATAGCCAGCGTTCGAGGTATCGGAGTCGCACTCATCATGAGTTGATGGGTTTGCTCGAGTACATTTTCTCCTTTCTCGACAAGCTTCAGTCTTTGACGTACTCCGAATCGATGCTGCTCATCGATAATGGTGAGACCCAAACTTTTAAAGATCACATCATCTTGGAAAAGTGCGTGAGTACCTATAATGATTAACTTTTCCTCCACCAGCAGTTTATCCAAGATCAATTTTCTTTCCGATCTAGACATGCTTCCAGTGAGCCTCAAGACATTGATTCCAAGAGGCAGAAACCAATCCGCAATTTTTTTGAAGTGCTGTTCAGAGAGAATTTCTGTTGGCACCATCATTGCTACTTGATGGCCAGCGCCGATCGTCTGAAGCGCTGCCAATGCCGCAACGACCGTTTTCCCGCTTCCCACGTCTCCCTGCAACAATCTTCGCATGGGTATGCTCTGAGCCAAATCCGCTCGAATGTGCGATAGCACCTCCTCCTGAGCTCGTGTCAGATTGAAAGCTAACGCTTGCAAAAATGTCTGCGTAAGTTTTTTCTCCTCATTAAGAGCTATAGCCTTGTATTGCTTCCGGCGGTCGTAGTTGACACGCATCAATAATTGCTGGGCTAAAAGCTCATCAAACTTAATTCGTATCCAAGCAGGATGCTCTCGAGTTGCCAACTTGCTTTGATCAGAATTTTTTGGAGGCTGATGTAAAACCCGAATACTCTGACTTATTTCGTCTAAGCCAAGCGAAGCCCTCACTTGTAAACTTAGGGTGTCTACCAGCTCTATTTTTTTGAGGGCACGTTCAATCGCGGTCCTAATGGTGGGCTGCGTAAGGCCCTTGGTGGTTGGATAAATGGGAGTCAATTTTTCTGGCAAGGGGGTATTTTTCGTGACTCGCCGAACCCTAGGGTGAATCATTTCTTTCAAACGGAACAGGTTGTCGCGAAATTCTCCAACCGCTCGCACCAGACTGCCAGGCTCAAAACTTCGCAGTTGACTGGGATAGAAATTAAAATACCGAAAAACTGCTGAATCAGAGGAATCCTTGACGTAAACGACCAGTTGTCGTCGAGGCCTGTACTCCACCTTGACTTCCACAACCTCTACTTCGACCTGCAAAAATAATCCTGTTGGAGCATCTTTTATTTTTTGAACCGACGTTTCATCTTCATAGCGATTTGGGAAAAACATCACCAAATCCTCAGCCGTCTCAACACCCAACTTCTTGAATTTCTCCCAGGCGACCTTTGAGGCTATCGACAAATCACCAGAATTGGGAGACGGATTTTTTGAAGTTTTAGGTCTCAAGATAATCGACGCATCATTAAACGGTAAGGGAAATACTAGCCCTGGGCGACAGCAATTGCATCAATCTCAACGAGGGCATCTTTGGGAAGCCGCGTTACCTCTACTGCCGATCGAGCTGGAAAACTTTCACCAAAAAAATCAGCCATGATTTCGTTTAGTTTAGAAAACTGGCTTAAATCAACGAGAAAAACGGTGAGCTTTACGAAGTCGCCTCTATCCAAATCACATGTACTCACTATCTTTTCCAGATTCTCTAGAACTTGACGAGCTTGCGCCTCAAAACCAACAAGAAGTTCACCATCTGGCGTGAGTCCAATTTGTCCAGAAACATACACCGTATCATTTACCTTAACTGCTTGAGAATAAGCACCAACAGCAGCTGGGGCCAGCTTGGTAGTGATTCTAGTGTTAGCCATATAGTTCTCCAAGGTATAAAATGCCGCGACACAACAAGCTGAGCATGAATTTAGATAATAAAATAGACAAGTAGCAAATAATATTTTTACTTGCGTTCAGGCCCATTGCAAATAAGCGAATGAACCGTAGTCATCAAACAAACACCGTCGTTTAGCTTTTAATGAAAAATCACACGAAAGATGCTCACGCGCAGGGGACTGCAGCTTTAACAATAGCAGCCATTGGCGTTGTGTTCGGTGACATTGGCACAAGTCCCATTTACACCATGCGTGAAGTATTCAGCCCCCGGTATGGTCTAGATCCCTCCGCAGACAACATCTTAGGCTGTCTTTCATTAATTTTCTGGGGTCTTGCGCTCGTTGTGTCGGCCAAGTACGTCTATTTCATGATGCGAGCTGATAATAATGGCGAAGGCGGCATGATGGCGCTGCTATCACTAGTGCTCCGCACTGGGCGTGAAAACACCAAGAAGCGGTTTTTTTTGATTTGTCTTGGCTTGTTTGGGGCAGCCTTATTTTATGGTGATGGAATTATTACCCCAGCCATCTCGGTGCTCTCTGCCGTAGAGGGATTGGGAGTTGCAACCCCAGCACTCCAACCATTTGTTATCCCGACCACGATGATCATAGTCGTCCTCCTTTTTTTACTTCAACAGAAAGGCACCGGAGGAGTTGGAGCTCTTTTCGGACCGATTACGGTAATTTGGTTTGGTATTCTGGGTTTCTTGGGATGCATCAATCTCATGGGTGATCTGAATGTATTGATCGCGATAAACCCCGTTTACGCTATCAGCTTCCTTACCGACAATAAAATATTAGGATTCCTAGCTTTAGGTGCAATTGTACTGGCCGTAACTGGTACCGAAGGCATCTACACAGATATGGGGCATTTTGGTAAAAAACCGATCCGTATAGCATGGTCGGTATGGGTCTGGCCGAACTTGTTACTAAATTACTTCGGTCAGGGTGCTCTCATTCTCAACGACCCGTCAACCCTATCGCACCCTTTTTATAACATGGTGCCATCCTGGGGCCTCTACCCTCTAATATGTATGACCACAGTTGCTACTGTCATCGCCTCGCAAGCAGTTATCTCTGGCACTTATTCCCTCACGCGACAGGCGATCCAACTTGGATATTGTCCGCGGCTAGATATTTTTCACACATCCGAGAGTGAGATTGGACAAATCTACATGCCTTGGATTAATTGGACATTACTCGCTGCTGTATTACTTCTCATTCTTTCGTTTGGATCGTCCAGCAATCTCGCAAGCGCTTACGGAGTAGCAGTTACAGGAATGATGGCAATCGATACTATCTTGGCTTACTTCGTTGTTACCAACTTATGGAAATGGTCAAAGTGGATAGCAGCGCCACTAGCAATAATTTTTTTCGTTATCGATATTGCACTATTCTCAGCGAACACAGTAAAAATTCTGAATGGCGGATGGTTCCCATTCTTAGTAGCAATAATTCTCTTTGTGCTTTTTACAACTTGGTATCGCGGTAGACAAGCTGTCGCACGAGAGCTTTCTCCAGATTCTATCGAGTTACAACCTTTCATCGACAGCCTAACGAGCTATCCCCCTCAACGCGTTTCTGGTACGGCAGTGTTCATGACAGCGTCCGAGAAGGGTGTGCCACATGCATTACTACACAACTTGAATCACAATAAAGTACTTCATGAACGCGTAGTACTCTTGACGGTGAAGACGGAAGAAATCCCACACGTTTTCGGGCCTGATCAGATATACGTTGAGCAGCTCTCGAACGATTTTTTCCGTGTCGTTGTCAAATACGGCTTCAAAGATAAGCCTGATATTCCGCTTGCTCTCATAAATTGTGGGAAGAAGGGGTTATCGTTTAACCTGATGGAAACTTCGTTTTTCCTTTCCAGGCAGACTTTAGTGCCCAAACTAGGCAAAGATATGGCGCTTTGGCGGGAAAAAATTTTCGCAGTCATGTCTCGAAACTCTTCCAGCGCTGTTTCATTTTTCAATTTACCCGCCAATCGCGTAGTGGAGCTTGGAACGCGAATAGAGCTGTAAAGCTTTTACTGCCCCGCCCCCCATTGAAAGTATCGGCTCCTCTCTGATATCTTTGGGTTTAGGCTATATTCCACGTAACCCTGATAAGGGTGTAAAGTTAAGCGTAGAAATATCCTAGTTCCAAAATAAAACTATAAAAACCCTAGCAACTGAGTAGGGCACTTCATTGAGGAGAAATTTAGGGATGGAATACTTTGCCCCGACACAGGCTTCTGAAGCCACCGCTCTTTTGAAAAAAGAAGGCGCTTACGTCCTAGCAGGCGGCACTGACCTATTGGTAAAGCTGAAGTCTCGAATGCTTAAACCTAACGTCGTAATCGATCTAAAAGCTCTACCAAAAATAAAGGCGATAGAGAAGACTACTTCTGGTTGGTGGATAGGTGCTGCCACCCCCTGCGCGGAAATTACAGAGCATGAAGAATTAACGAAAGAGTGGCCAGGGGTTTGCGAAGCACTAGGGCTCATAGGATCGACGCAAATTCAAGGAAGAGCCTCTCTCGGTGGAAATCTGTGTAACGCCTCGCCGGCTGCTGATAGTGTGCCAGCAGTTATAGCAGCTAATACGATTTGTGTAATCGCCACTGAAAATGGTGAACGAGAAGATTTGGTTGAAAATATTGTGCTCAGTCCGGGGGTAACCTCTTTGAAACCAGGTGAGTTCATTCTTGGGTTTAAATTACCTCGCTCACAAGGTCGAAGTGGGGATTCATATCTTCGTCTTATACCTCGAACCGAAATGGATATAGCAGTTGTTGGGGTAGGCGTATCACTTTCGCTTGATAAGGCAGGAAACCTAGAGACTATTCGAGTCTGTCTTGGCGCTGTCGCCCCTCGACAAGTCTTACTACCTGATCTACAAAAGACGTGTATCGGAAAACAACCCTCCGAGGAGCTCGTGCAAACTCTAGTCGAGCTTGCGCGCAAAGCGTGTAGTCCGATAAACGATAAACGGGGCACTGTAGACTACAGAACAACGGTGGCGGGAGTGCTGACGAAGCGCGCTTTCAAAATCGCACTCGAACGTGCGCAAGCAAAATAAAACAGGATCATACTTATGTCTAAGAAACACATCTCCACTGTGATCAACGGCGATGCGATGGAATTCCTTGCGTCACCCGAGCAAAGTCTATTAGATATTCTTCGCGACGAGCTAGAGCTTACAGGCAGCAAAGAAGGTTGCGGTACAGGTGACTGTGGCGCCTGCAGCATCATGCTTGACGGTCGGTTGGTTTGTAGTTGTCTCGTGCTTGGGGTAGAAGCGGATGGAAAAAATATCGATACGATTGAAGGGATGGGGAACGGAAGTGATATGCACCCACTTCAGAAAAAATTTCTGGAACACGCGGCACTCCAGTGCGGAATTTGTACGCCAGGAATACTAATAGCCGCAAAAGCGCTGCTAGAGAAAAAGCCCGACCCTACCGAAGAGGAAGTACGTTACTGGCTTGCCGGAAACTTATGCAGGTGTACCGGGTATGACAAAATTGTCCGTGCGGTGCTGGATACAGCCGCGGATATGCGTGCAGCGTAACGGAAGAATCTGAACGAGGACACGAACATGAATGATATGACTCAAACCAATCTTCAAAAAGATCTGAAAATTGTTGGAACTCGGCCGCTACGTCCAGATGGCGCTGACAAAGTTACCGGACGTGCACTATTCGGAGCAGACAAATCGCTCCCAAATATGCTCGTGGGTCGCGTACTTCGAAGCCCGCATGCACATGCCAAGATTATTTCAATTGATACAAAAGCGGCTGAAGCACTACCGGGTGTAAAGGCCGTCATAACCTCGAAAGACTTTCAAGATCTGCCGTCTGAGTTTGTGCCAGCTGGCGAGATGATGGTGAATTTTAAGGACATGACGCGCAACATCATGGCCCGAGAAAAAGTGCTTTATGAGGGACATACGGTAGCAGCAGTCGCTGCAATTAATGACGCGATTGCTGAAGAAGCTATGGCATTGATTAAAGTTGAATATGAGTTGCTTCCCCACGTAATGGATGTCGAAGAAGCAGAAAAACCAAATGCCCCGCTGTTACATGATGACATGATTACCATTGGTGTTGAGCCGGCACCCAAAAAACCAAGCAACGTAGCGAAGCGGGTTGAATTTGGATTTGGCGATCTAGACAAAGGCTTTAAAGAAGCAGACCTAATTATTGAGAAAAAATTCTCAACGCAACCGGTTCATCAGGGATACATAGAGCCTCATGCGTGTTTGGCTAGTGTCTCGGAGGATGGTCAGGGAGAATTGTGGGTGACAACACAAGGGCCCTTTGTTGTTCGCAATTTCTGCTCAAAAATTTTAGGTATGAGCACATCGCAAATTCGTGTAACCGCCTCTGAAATTGGCGGTGGATTCGGAGGTAAAACTGTTATTTATCTCGAGCCATTGGCTTTGGCGCTATCGAGAAAAGCCTGCCGCCCCGTCAAAATGGTGATGAGCCGACAAGAAGTGTTAATGGCTAGCGGCCCCACATCAGGAGCGAAGATTTGGGTAAAAATTGGAGTTAAAAAAGACGGAAGAATTACAGCAGGAGATGCAGTCCTTAAGTTCCAGGCAGGAGCATTTCAAGGATCACCTATCGGCCCTGGTGCGATGTGCGCATTTGCTCCTTACGAGATGACAAACGTGCGAGTAGTTGGGTACGACATTGTAGTGAACCGTCCGAAGGTGGCTGCCTATCGTGCGCCGGGTGGTCCAATTTCAGAATATGCCGTTGAGAGCGTCATGGATGAAATCGCGCAAAAGCTCAATCTTGACCCATTGGAACTGCGTTTAAAAAATGCAGCGAAAGAGGGTACCCAAGCGCCATATGGGCCGAAGCTTGGTCCTATCGGAATGATTGAAACTCTAGAAGCAGCAAAGGCACATCCACACTACTCCGCGCCTTTAGGACCGAATCAAGGCCGTGGGGTCGCCTCTGGTTTCTGGTTCAACATCGGGGGAGAAACTTGCACATCTATCAACATAAACGAAGATGGGACAGTAGGACTAACGCTTGGCACTCCAGATATTGGAGGATCTAGAGCTTCGATGGCCATGATGGCTGCGGAGGAACTCGGCGTTCCCATGTCGACAATCAGACCTATTATTGGAGACACGAGCTCACTTGGTTTTAATTTCTTAACAGGTGGCAGCCGAGTGACCTTCTCGAGTGGAATGGCGGTGGTTGAGTCTGTCAGAGAGATCATCGTAGAGCTTAGAAAAAGAGCTGCACAATTGTGGGATGTGTCGATCGAAAAAGTTGAATGGGTAAGTGGTCACGCTCGATTAGTTGGATCTGAAAATCCAAAATCACTTTCGCTACGTGAGCTTGCGGAAGCCGCTGGAAAAACTGGTGGACCAATCGTTGGTGGTGCGTCAATAAACGCCACGGGAGCCGGTCCGAGTCTTGCCACACACATTGTAGATGTCGAAGTAGATCCTGAAACTGGACGTACAACGGTTTTACGTTACACCGCGATTCAAGACGCGGGTAAAGCAATCCACCCAAGCTACGTAGAGGGACAAATGCAAGGTGGTGCCGTCCAGGGGATTGGTTGGGCTCTAAATGAAGAGTACGTCTATGACGATAACGGAAAACTTCTCAACCCTGGATTTCTCGATTATCGAGTGCCAGTTTGTTCGGACGTTCCAATGATTGACACAGTTATCGTCGAAGTTCCCAATCCTAAGCATCCCTATGGCGTGCGTGGGGTTGGTGAGACCCCAATTGTTCCGCCACTTGCGGCAGTCTCTAACGCAGTGTCGAGGGCAACGAATATCCGATTCAATGAACTACCGTTGTCTCCGCCAAGAGTTCTTGCTGCAATAGAGAGTCGGTAGGGTTTACGGGTTGGCGACGTTAATTTTTAATGGATCCTTAACTCAGTTTACTAATGGCCAAACTGAGTGTGAGGTTCACGCGAAAAATATCAAGTCGTTGCTTGGAGAAATTCGAGAAAAATTTCCTCGTTTATCTCCGCTCATTGAAAGTGAAGGGTTTGCGATAGCAATTGACGGGGAGATATTCCAGGATATCTGGTTTGCGCCTATTTCTGATTCTAGTGAGGTGCATCTAATCCCGCCTATTGGCGGAGGATAAATTAGCGGACGCTTCGACCACCATCGACTGGGATCGCTAACCCAGTCATAAAAGACGCATCCTCACTTGCTAGAAAAGCGATGGTGGACGCCACTTCCTCTGGTTGAGCCATCCTGCCTAATGGGTGCTTCGCGATAATCATTTTTTCCGCGAGTGCCACGTCATTTGCTTCCGCTAGCATACCTCTAGCCATGTTGGTATCGATGGTTGCAGGACACACGCAATTGACACGTATCTTGTCCGCGGTGTGGTCTAACGCTAAAGACATCGTCATTGAAACAATTGCACCCTTGGTAGCAGCATACGCCACTAATCTATGATTACCGCGGATACCATTGATTGATGAAACATTTACTATCGCACCCCCGCCACGATTACGCATACTCGGAATCGCTTTTTTACATCCTAGAAAACTACCGCGTAAATTAATCGCCATCACGTCATCCCAAAGCTTCTGGGTGGTTTCCTCTGCCGTACCCGTCGGGGAAATCCCCGCACAATTTACCAAGACATCAATACCGCCGTGCTCTTTGCTAACAGCTTCAAAAACCGCATCCCACTGGGTTTCTTCTCTGACATCTAACCGGAAAGACTGAAACCGTGAAACTGCTGCTGCCTGCGATTCCTCGAAAATAGCTGCGATGACGTGACCGCCCTCTTGCGTAATACGCTCTGCAGTCGCCAACCCGATCCCGCTACCAGCCCCGGTTATCAGAATCACTTTATCTTTGAATCGATTTAGCAAAATACTCTCCCGAGAAACAATCAAAAAATTAATTTAGAAATAATTTTTCAAGCTTAGACTTGTTTGGCGACTCAACGATACCAACCTCGGTAATCAGCGCTGTAACAAATCGGGCCGGAGTAACATCAAAAGCTGGATTGCGAACCTTAACTCCATCAGCGGCCCATTTGATATCTCTGTAGCCTAGCACTTCATTCTCGGATCTCTCCTCTATTGGGATATCCGCCCCAGACTCAACTGACATATCAATCGTTGACAATGGGCAAGCCACGTAAAACGGGATCCCGTGCTCCTTAGCGAGAACCGCAACCATGTAAGTCCCAATCTTATTCGCAACATCTCCGTTAGCAGCGACACGATCAGTACCTACAATAATTGCATCGACCTCGCCTTGGCTCATCAAAAATCCAGACATATTGTCCGCTATGAGCGTCGTGGGTATTCCCTCTTGCACCATTTCCCATGCCGTCAGCCTCGCTCCTTGAAGAAATGGCCTAGTTTCATCCGCATAGACGCTGATTGATTTACCCAACTCTACTGCTGATCGGATAACCCCGAGTGCGGTCCCATGTCCCGCGGTAGCGAGAGCTCCAGCATTACAGTGCGTCAAAACACGAGCTCTATCGCTGAGCAGACTAGCTCCATTTATACCAATCTTTTTGTTAATCGCTATGTCTTCTTCGTAAATTCGTTTGGCTTCCGCCAATAAAATATCAGCAATTTCTCGAGTATTTTTATCTCGGACTCTGTTTAAGAGATCTCGCATGCGCTGCAGCGCCCAAAATAAATTTACTGCAGTTGGCCTACTCTTCGAAAGAACTTCAAACGCCTCATCCAAAGCTTTATAAAACGCTGATGCTTCAAGTTTTACTGAACGCAGCCCCTCGAGCGCTACTCCAAACGCAGCTGCTACGCCAATTGCAGGAGCCCCACGAACCACCATGTCACGTATACCTTTTGCAACCCCAACGGCATCGTCATAAGACATATATTCAAACACCGCTGGCAAGCGGGTTTGGTCGATCATCTCAAGACGACCGTCTATCCAGCGTAGGGTTTCAACTTTTGCGAAAGACAAAAACTTACTCCCCTTCAAATTCCACTAAGGAAAAAGTAGGAATACCTTGCTTTGAGAGTCTGTTGGCTCCGCCTAAGTCGGGCAAATCAACGATAAAACATGCCTCAATCACAACTCCCCCAAGTTTCTCGATAAGCTTTACTGCGGCCTCTGCTGTTCCGCCCGTTGCAATCAGATCATCAATCACGAGAACGCGCGCACCCCTAGAGAAAGCATCTTTGTGAATTTCAATTCGGTCCGTACCGTATTCCAACTCGTACTCTTGTGATACGGTCTCGCCAGGTAATTTCCCCGCCTTTCGCAGCGGTATAAAACCCTTACCCAAGGCGTAGGATATTGGAGCCCCAAAGATGAATCCTCGAGACTCGATACCAGCAATGAAATCAAACGACTCTTTCTCATAACGATTAACTAAGGCATCAATCGCATATTTAAAGCCTGCTGGGTGCTTGAGCAAGCTCGTGATGTCCCGAAACATAATTCCAGGCTTAGGATGGTCAGGAATCGTTCTTATAATCGATGTTAAATCCATATGAGGCCCTTACGTTTGCTTCAACAAATACGATTACGCCTTTAGTACGCGGCCCGCAACCGCGTCTAAACGTTTTAGAGCTTGCGGATCTCTTGCATCAGGAGAAGTGATCAACGCGTACTCGAGCGCTTTTTTACATCCACATTCAGTTCCCTCTGAATCAGCGTAAATAAGTGGACTTACGTTTTGTACTAATGTTTTTGCCTTGTCTGCATTAGTTAAAAGTACTTTGATGACTTGATCAACGGTAACCGCATCATGATCAGGGTGCCAACAATCAAAGTCAGTAACCATCGCAACACTCGCGTAACATAGTTCTGCTTCTCGAGCGAGCTTTGCCTCCGGCATATTTGTCATTCCGATCACATCACATCCCCACTGACGATATAAGTTTGATTCCGCATAGGTAGAGAATTGAGGGCCTTCCATTACAAGATAGGTTCCATTACGAACAAACTCGATACTTAATTTTTCAAGGGTCTCCTCTATATGATCGCCAAGACGATTGCAAACAGGATGGGCAACTGAGACATGCGCCACCATCCCTGATCCAAAAAATGATTTTTCACGCGCAAATGTACGATCGATAAATTGGTCAACGATGACAAACATACCTGGCTTTAGGTCTTCGCGTAGCGAACCAACTGCACTCACCGACAATAAATCTGTAACGCCAAGGCGCTTCATACCATCAACGTTTGCTCGGTAATTGACCTCACTCGGAGAAACTTTATGACCGCGACCATGGCGCGGTAAGAAGACAATTTTCTTTCCTCCCAACTCTCCAACTAAATAATCATCAGAGGGCTTACCAAAGGGGCTCTCAACTTTTATCCAAGAAGTATTAGTGAGGCCCTCTATATCGTAGACTCCGCTACCGCCCATCACTCCAATTACAGTCTCTTTACTCATGATTTTCTTAACATATTAAGGATTAAAAAATTAACGTTACCGCAAGCGGTAATTCATAAAATTATCGTCGAAATACTAAACTTAAATCATCGACTGGTAAATCTGGGAAAAATAGCTAGAGACAAGATCAACTTAGGTTAGCTTTTTTACCTTTGATGCCATAAGAAGTAAGATTCCACCCACGATCATTGGAACGCTCAACCATTGCCCCATCGATAGGTCAAACCACAAGAGCCCAAGGTGAGAATCTGGTTCTCTCGTATACTCCACAGCGAATCTGACAACGCCGTATATCATAAGAAACAATCCTGAAACCGCACCAATTCCTCTTTGTTTCTTTGAAAATACCCAAACAACTATGAATAGGATAAACCCTTCTAAGAAAATCTCATACAGCTGTGACGGATGACGAGGAATCATCGTTCCGGATTGAGGAAACACCATTCCCCAAGATAAATCTGTCGGTCGCCCCCACAGCTCACCATTGATAAAGTTTCCAAGTCTGCCGGCACCCAACCCAAGCGGAACCAGGGGCGCCACAAAGTCCATCAGACGAAGCCAGTCCTTTCTGATGCGCTTCGAAAAAATAAAAATTGCTAGGCAGACCCCAAGCAACCCTCCATGGAAGGACATTCCCCCATGCCATACATAGAAAATTGAAATTGGGTCTGAAATAAAATTTGCAAAATCATAGAAGAAAACATAACCCACTCGCCCACCAACAATTACCCCCAACAACCCATAAAAAATAAGATCATCGAATTCTTTACGGGAAATAAAAGTACCGCCGGCTTTCGCAATTCGAATGCGGCCCAATACAATCGCCAGAGAGAAAGCCAAAAGATACATCAGCCCGTACCATCGGACGGCCAGAGGCCCCAGTTGTAGTGCTATTGGGTCAAACTGCGGATGAATAAACATATTCAATTGTTCACTATCAAGGGACACTTACGTGATTCATTCTGCCATGAATAACGGCAACTTTTTTTCTGAATGCCGGCGAGGATTCGTGCCCTGGATAGCGGCGGGGTCGCGGCACATATACAGTGAGTACAACAGCCTGATCAGCGGTGAGGGAATGCGCACTCTTTCCGTAGTAATGCCTAGAGGCGGCTTCTATCCCGTATATACCCGTTCCCCACTCAATCACATTTAAATAAATTTCGAGTATCCGGCGCTTCGATAACAGAGACTCCAACATGAGTGTCGTAATGGTTTCTTGTGCTTTTCTCCAGGGGGTTCGTTTGTTGCTTAAAAACAAGTTCTTCGCTAGCTGCTGAGAAATAGTAGATCCGCCAGCCACAATTTTTCCTCGACGAATATTCTTGGATGCTGCGTTTCGGATTCCATCCCAATCAAAACCCGAATGCTGTTTAAACTTCGCATCTTCGCTAGCAATGATAGCTCGCTTAATGGGGCGTGCAATTGCATCGTAATCTACCCATTGAAACTTTAATCTCGGCAGTGAAGGATTGCGCTTTTGCTCGACCTTATACGCTCTCATGAAAGCCGTTGTCGTCGGATTGGACCAACGCAGGAGCGCCACGCTAGAAAAAATCCAAGCTTCATAGATTATGAAGATTGCACAGAGTATCAAGGTTAAGCGCTTGAATAGCTGCTTGGCTTTCATACATTACGCAACGCACGAATTACACCACTGGTTTCAGGGCGGATTCCCTGCCAAAGAAAAAAAGACTCCGCCGCCTGCTCTACCAACATTCCGAGTCCATCCGATTTTCGAGAAGCACCAGCCTCGCGAGCCCATTTGAAAAATGTGGACTCTGTCTTACCGTACATCATGTCGTAGGCTAGTCCACCTCGCCGAATTGCACTCATAGAAAGCGGCATCTCCGCATCTTGTAAGCTACTAGACGAAGCATTGATAACCACATCAAAGTCACGGACGCTATCGGTTAGCGAACCACTACGAGTCTCTATACCAAAAACCTTTGCCTCCGCAGCAATCAAATCGATAAGCGCACGCGCTTTATCCACGGTTCTATTCAGAATGACTATCTCGGTTGGGCGCTCTTGTACCAAAGGCAATAAAACACCGCGAGCAGCGCCCCCTGCTCCTAGCATCAGCACTCGCTTTCCTCTGAGATCCTCGCTGAGGTTTTGAGTAATATCCCGCACCAGCCCAATACCGTCGGTATTATCTGCCCGAATCTTGTTATCAGAAAAAATTAACGTGTTCGCTGCACCGGCATGCGCTACCCGATCAGACTTGACATCAGCTATTTGAAACGCGTCCAGCTTGAAAGGAACGGTCACGTTGGCTCCTGCTCCTCCCTCTTCGATGAAGCTTCGAACGGTTTGTTCGAATGCTCCGTGTGGAGCTAATAACGTTCGATATGAAATCTTAATGCCCGCTTGCGAAGCAAACATCACGTGAATTTGAGGAGATCGACTGTGCTCAACCGGATTTCCTATAACGACGTATTTGTTCATGGCTTCTTTTAATTTGTTATCAACGCAAGGTCCGATCGAGTAAAAGACCAGAATCGAGTTATGGTAAGGATGTCATATTTCTTTCGAAGCGGCTTGTCAAATACTGGAAATGGACTCGCTAGTTTTATGATTTCCGAAACCGCTTGGTCAAGCACCTTGTGCCCCGAGGATTTGTCGATGCTTACATCAACTATCTCACCTTGGGAGCTTATCGAAACCGTGACTAAAACTTTGCCAAAAATGGGCTCGCTCCTTGCTTGCTCCGAATAAAATTTGGTACCAAATTCCTCTACCCGACTCCGCCAGCGGTCTACATAATTTGCAAACTCGGCTTCCCTAACATTGACTCCCAAAAATTTTCTTCTTGGTCTTTTTTGATAGTCCGACCACTCTTTCTCAATTTTGGCCTCGAGTTTAGCCAAAAACAATTTCTTCGATTCGGCCGTATCAATGGCGTCAAGACCGTCCCGTCTCATTGAAGTATCCCTCTGGACCGCGTCAGGCAAACGAGCGTTACTATTTTTTTCGATCTGCATCAGTTCGGCGACGGAGCGTTCAAGCTCTTGCAGTTGCTTAGACGCCATCTCTAGCCTTCTAATGTTTGACTCGACTGCCACCAAGGGCAAATTAGAACTCAACATCACATCACGCTCGGTGTTCCCACCCCCCTGTAGATTCGTCTGAGCCAACGCGTCAGTGACACTTGTTTGTCGTATCGATCGACTGTTAACGAGAACAACATCCAAATCGGCTTGCGCTTGCAGTGGCACAAAAGGCTCATCTGAGAAGGTAACGACCAGCAATGATGCATGAAAAAAAATCGAACCGAGTATCGCAAAAACAAAAGGCTTTGATGGCCTCTGGATAATCATGTTAGAGGCCGCAATGCTAGTTCGCTTTCTCCGCATTGAAAACACAATTTCCTCAGTCTGCTTTTTCTAGAAATTCAGCCTTAACAGTCAAATTCATCAGATCGATATCGGTTAGTTTTATATTCACATGCTCCCCTATCTGCATTTCAGGCAAGTTGGGAACCTTGCAATGCAGCGGGATATCTTGGAGCCTAACATGTTCCGCTCTGTATAGTTCTGACCGAAAAATGGTTCGCTTTTCTTGCTCCAGCCACCGTAAACACCAAAACCGCTCCATTAATTTTTGGAATTCTGCATAGTTCGCATATGCCAATTCGAAATCTTGTGCGACTCTTCTGGAATTATCCTGATCTGATGCTCCTAGCTCACGCGCCGGAGAAATTAATTTAATAAGCTCTCGTTGGTTTTCAAGATCCACATAGCGACGTAAAGGACTGCTTGCCCATGCATACACATCGAGTCCAAGTCCCTCATGCGGCGCCGGATCAACCGATAAGCCACCTCGACCGTTCGACTGAACTCGATAAAGACCCTTCAAGCCATTTTGCGATAGAAGCTGCGCCCATTTATTGTTAACCGCAATCATCATCTCGGATACGATCAGGTCGATGGGCGACCCACGTCGTCGCAAGGTAATATCCACCCGATCCCCACATACCGAAAAAGAAAACTCCCTCCTATCTATCGGATTGTCTCTGTCCTTTAGCCTGGTCCTCTGCAAATTTTTTGCCAGTCGGTACAGAGTCAGTAACTCTTCAGCGTATTGACATTGATTTAATTCATCACCGCTCTTTTCTGGATTAAATTTTTCATCCAGGTTCAAAACATCTAGATTTTTTTTAACAGCAACTCGCTCTAACTTTGTCTCTGTCGTCAGCACATTTAGCTCTGGATCACAAACCATATACATAGAGATAGCTGGAACAACTTCGTTTTCTTTTAAGCTAAATTGATTGATGATTTGTTCCGGGAACATCGTGATTTTTTGCCCAGGGAGGTATACGGTCGATAGATGTTTTCTAGCTCTCTTATCCCACTTGCTATCGCGTAATATTGCTAGTGCTGGAGCAGCTATATGAATGCCAATTCGGAAATTGTTACCCTCAATTCTCGAAACAGAAAAGGCATCGTCAATTTCTGTTGTTGCAGCGTCATCGATGCTAAAAATATCTGCGTGACTGAGTTCTAAATCGTCCGCTACCAGAAAAGTCTCAAGCCCTTCATGATCGAACCCTTCTGGGAAAAATTCAAATAAAAACCGACCTAGATGATAGTCCTTTGGATTAGGTAAAACGCCCAACCTATTAAATAACTCAGTTCGACTAATGTTTAATTGACTAATCGCAGCGTCAATCGCCTTATTCTCGATACCAGGTTTATTTGGTCTGTACAGCAACTCTTGCTCAAGCCCTCTAAACTGATTGGGTAATTCATACTTTGTTAGAAGCGCGGTGTATTGCTCGAAAAGTGCTTCTCGCTCTTTGCGCGCTTTTAGCGAAGCTTTTGCCGCAGCGAGCGCTGCCGGCTCAGCTGGCTTAAACTCACCGCGATTACGCTTATAGAAGTGCGCTGGGTTAGCATATAAAACCATCAATACAGCGGCCTGTTGTTCCGGCTGAACAACAGCGCCAAAGTAACGACGCGAGAGAACCGTGAAAGAATGTTCTTGGCCTTCACACCCTTCCCACAATAAGTCAGCATCGACGTCTGACGCCAGACTCGTCGCCACCTCGAGAAAACCCTCTAAACCAATATGATCAAAACGTAAAAATACCTGATTGCTTTTTATTTTGATCTTTTTTCCGAACTGAGTTTCCACCTGAAGCGAGCTATCGCCATCTTTGATGATGGTGCCCACCTTCAAGTCACCCGAATCCTGATAAAAAATATTCACCGATAAACTCTCTTACAAAGTTACCAATATGATTTATGAGTAAAGTTCAATTGTCCTGTTGAATGAAATTCATCACAACATCGAGGTAATCTTTGAATTCGGCAAACCCATGGTCACTTCCCTGAATAATTAGTCGCTGCGACTTATGGTATTTTTTTGCCGCAATACGCCAATCGAGAAGTTCATCTCCCATCGTGTGCATCAACAAATAATTTTCATGACGCTCTGGCTGCTCGATATATAACTGCTCGAGCTGGTTCAGGTGCTCGCGGGTAAAAGTGTATTCCTCATGCGTGTAGAGGTTACGTTGCAACCCCAAATATGCCTCCAACCCCACATGAGGATTGATGGCCGGGTTTATTAAAATACTGCGGTAACCATGCCTTTCCGTAAGGTGGGTAGCGTAAAACCCGCCTAAAGAGCTTCCCACTAAAATTGCCTCGTTTTTTGACTTGCCCTCAAGAGTTTCCTCGAGTAAACCGATGGCTTCTCCTGGAAGGTGGGGAAGCGCTGGACACCGAAATTCCAGCCCTTCTCCATCACTCGCTATTCGCGCATCTAACAACTGAGCTTTAAAGGATTTTGGCGAACTATTAAAGCCGTGAATATAGAGAACTATCGGACTCATTATTTTCCCGCCCGAAGCGAATCCAGGATTTTAGTATGTACCCCCTCGAATCCACCGTTACTCATGATCAAGATGTCGTCTCCGGGTCGCGCTTCGGCTACCACCTGAGCACTCAATTCGTTAATATCTTCAAAGAAAAATATTTTTTCTTTCAAGGGGGAGAATGCGTTAGGCACATCCCACTGGATGCCCTTTACGTAACAGAATATTTTATCTGCCCCCTCAAAGCTTGCAGGCAACTCTCGCTGACTTGCACCCATTTTCATCGTGTTCGATCTGGGTTCAAAAACTGCTAATAACCTTCCATTTGAACGCCGCTGACCCCTTAGCCCCGAAACAGTCGACCGGATAGCGGTCGGATGATGCGCAAAATCATCATAAACCGCGATATCTCGTACTGTTCCCCTAAGTTCCATTCGCCGCTTGACTCCTGAGAACTGCTTTAACGCTGCTATGGCTTCGGGCACAGGCACTCCAGCATGCCGTGCGGCAAGTGTTGCCGCAAGGGCATTGGAATGATTGTGTTCGCCAAAAAACTGAGGAGAAAAACCTCCAACTGACTCGCCCCTATTTAAAAAGACTAAATCATTACTACCTTTCTCGATGGTGTGTGCCCAATCTGAAGATCCGCCAAAAAAAACCGACTCGGTCCAACAACCTCGTTTCACAACTCGATCCAAGGCTTCGCTTTCAGCATTCACGATAATCTGACCATTCGCAGGCACCGTTCTAACTAAATGATGAAATTGGTTTTCTATCGCAGCCAAATCGGGAAAAATATCGGCGTGATCAAACTCTAAATTATTCAAGACTAACGTTCTCGGTCGATAATGAACAAACTTTGAGCGCTTATCAAAAAAAGCTGTGTCATACTCATCAGCTTCAATTACAAAGAAATTTGAGTTTGTACCCCTCGCGGACGAGTCAAAGTCTAGAGGCACGCCACCTATGAGATAACTAGGATTCAGATTGGCAGAATCCAAAATTTTAGTAAGCATTGATGCGGTTGTAGTTTTTCCGTGCGTGCCAGCTACGGCCAAAACCCACTTATCACGAAGAATGTTTTCCGCTAACCATTGTGGCCCCGACGTGTAGGGTAAGTTCCTATTCAAAATAGCCTCCATTAGGGGGTTGCCCCTTGAGACTACATTTCCAACGATATAGAGATCCGCTTCGGCAGTTAACTGCGCTTCGTCCCAGCCCTCTATTAAGGCGATGCCAGAGCGTTCCAACTGGGTGCTCATTGGAGGATAAACGCTCGCGTCACACCCGGTGACGACATGCCCGGCATGTTTCGCGAGTAATGCCAGTCCACCCATGAAAGTGCCACAAATACCTAGAATGTGAATATGCATAACTGATCGCTATTTAGCGCTTCTAAATGTTGATATAACCTCACAAGCGGTAGCGCCGGTCGCCGTCTGTAAAGCCTATCATTGTAAGGTCTACCTGGCGACTTACGCACATCGCCTTAAAAACGCTTCCCATAGCATCAGAAGATAACAATTTTTGTACGGCAGAAACTGCTGGGTAGTACTGTGCGCTATCGCTTGGATCAATCTCCTCAAGCAACGTCGTGATGCCGGCATTCACTAAAAATTGTGCTTGGTTACAGTACCCAATCAGATCCAAACCGGCATCCGTAGCCGCATGCGCCAATAGCGAAAAATTCACGTGAGCAGTGATATCTTTTTCACCTGGTTCTAGGAGTGGGAAAGTATCTGCTTGATGACGGTGGTAGCACATAAGAGTCCCGCTGACTCGGTCGGGATGATAGTAAGAATCCGCTTCGTATCCGTAGTCAAAAATAAGCATGGCGCCACTGGAAAGTACGCTTGCTAAATCATTCATCAATCCGAAAGCGGCAGGACAAAATTCCGTAATATAAGAATTTGCAGAAGGTGGCTCAGGGGCTAGAGCCTCCATTTCTTTGGATAATTTTCGATCTGACCAGCTAAAACCCTCTGAAGACCTACAGACCCCGCGCTCAAAAGTCTCGCCGTTATCGAACTTTAGAATATGAACTGGAAGCGCATCAAAGACCTCGTTCGCAATTATTACTCCCTCAAATTGCTCAGGCAGCTCTCTTAACCAGTGAATCCGCTCAAACAGCTGAGGACTGAGTTCGCTTAATAGCTCGCGCTGGCGGTGCGCCAAAGACTCACTGGGCTCTAAAATAAGATACCGATCTGGTAAGCGACCCTGGCTTTCCAATGAGCTCAATATATCGCGACAAAGCTTACCTGAACCCGCACCCAACTCAAGTACATTACCCTCTACCACATCCAAAACTTGTTTAACTTGGCGACCTACTGTCATCCCGAAAAAACGACTTAATTCGGGGGCAGTGATAAAATCTCCCCCCGGCCCAAATTTTTGTAACCCGGAAGCGTAATAGCCAAGCTGCGGGTGATACAACGCCTCATGCATAAAAGATGCGAAACTCACCCAACCTTGGTTAGCTTCAATGAGCTCGGAAATGTAATTATTTAAATTCACGTAATCGCTAAGAGATTTTTCTCAGTTCAGGCATTTTTCGAAAAAACATATAGAGGATCTTCGATTCTCACGCATATCAAAAATTATTCGAGTTATCGAGTCGCACAAGTTTAATGAAACATGGGTAAAAAACAAACATCGAAAAAGGGTTGCATACTTATTACCGGTGCCGCAAAACGCCTAGGACGAGCGATCGCTTTGGGTTTAGCCAGTGACGGATGGGATATCGGGGTTCATTTTAATCAGTCTAAAAAAGATGCACAAACAACCGTCGATGAAATTCGTGCACTTGGTGTAAAAGCGCAAGCCATTTTCTGTGATCTATCTTCTCCAAATGCGGGAAGATTGCTCATAGATGAATGCGTAAACACCTTGGGACCGGTTCATTGTTTAGTCAACAACGCGTCACTATTCACATTTGATACAGCAAAGAATTTCACATCAGAATCCTTACACCAAAATTTGAGTGTTAACTTAGTCTCTCCACTAGTTTTGGCAAAGACATTTGCCGATCAAATTCCGGATACCGAAGTCGGGTGCGTAATCAATCTATTGGATCAAAAAGTTTTTAATCTCAATGCAGATTTTTTCTCTTATACAGTTAGTAAGGTTGCACTAGAGGGGGCGACGCGACTGATGGCTTTAGCGCTTGCTCCGAAGGTCAGAGTATGTGGTCTCGCTCCTGGCATCACTTTACCGAGCGGCCCGCAAACCAACGAAGGTTTTATGTCAGCACACAAGATGGCGCCACTTGGAAAAAGCTCGACGCCGGAGGATATCGTTGGGGGAGTTAAGTATTTAATTGGAGCAAGCTCGCTCACCGGGACCACGATTATTTTAGACGGCGGCCAGCATCTTTGGCCATCGAAAAGAGACGTTCAGTTTGAAGTCTAACACCCCCATCATCACGGATAAAAAACCTACACACGAATGAGCAATCACAGAAAAATTTTCATTAAGAACTTAATCGTTGATGTTTTTATCGGAGTTCACGACTTCGAGAAAAAAAACAAGCAGCGCGTCGTTGTCAATGTTGAGGTTGATGTGGATCCCGATTTAAGAGTAGAAAATGACCTCATCAAAGAGACCGTTGATTATGATTCCATTCGAGCGGGAATTTTAGAAATTTCGCAAGAGCGTCACTTCAATCTTCAAGAAACATTTTGCGAAAAAATTTTGGCGTTATGTTTGTCGCATCAAGGAGTGCTAGCGGCCAAAGTATCTAGTGAAAAGCCTGATATTTATACTGACTGCGATTCCGTTGGGTTCGAAATTTTTCAGCGCAACAAATAGTATCGATATGGTCACCACTCTACAAAAACAAACCTACGAAAATAATAAGTTAGCGAAACGCTTACGCCGACAAGCTGGCGAGGCAATTGCTGATTTCAAAATGATAGAGGCCGGCGACCGAATTATGGCCTGCTTATCAGGCGGCAAAGATAGCTATGCGATGCTCGATATCCTGCTCTCCTTACGAGATCATGCCCCCATAGATTTTCAGATCATCGCCGTGAATTTAGATCAGAAGCACCCTGGCTTTCCTGCCCATATTCTTCCGGATTATCTCGAGTCGATTGGGGTCGATTACAAAATCGTCGACCAAGACACCTACAGCATCGTCAAAAGAGTTATTCCAGAGGGGAAGACAATGTGTGGGCTTTGCTCGCGGTTACGGAGAGGAATCTTGTATCGCACCGCGAAAGAGCTTGGCGCGACCAAAATTGCACTTGGCCACCACCGTGATGACATTTTGGAGACGTTTTTTTTGAACCTCTTCCATGGTGGACGACTGAAAGCGATGCCGCCAAAGTTAAGATCCGATGACGGTGAGCATATCGTGATAAGACCGATGGCTTATTGTAAAGAGACCGATATCGCTAAATTTGCCGAACTCCGAGCGTTCCCGATAATCCCTTGCAACCTTTGCGGCTCTCAAGAAAACCTGCAACGCCAAGTCCTCAAGCAAATGTTGACCGAGTGGACAAAAAAATTTCCCGGGAGAGTTGACACCATGTTCTCGGCGCTTCAGAAAGTCTCGCCCTCCCACCTGTTGGATGCCGAGCTCTATGACTTCAAGGAGCTGTCTAAGGCCCATCTAGGAGAAGGCGACATTGCCTTCGATCCAGACCCGAGCTTGCTAGAGGGGTAAAGGGCTCCAAGTAGGGGGAAATCCGCTATAATGCGCGGTCCTGATTTGAGCAATTTGTAATAAACATACAAGGAAAAAATTGGAATGAGCACTGAGACCTCCTCGAACGTTGGTTCTTTTTATCCTCCTCAGCGAACCCTCATGGGACCTGGTCCGTCGGAGATCCACCCTCGCGTTTTCTCCGCAATGGGTAGACCCACCATCGGTTACCTTGATCCAGTTTTCGTGGAGATGATGGAAGAGCTCAAAGAGCTTCTCAGATATGCATTCCAAACCAAAAATGCACTGACATTCCCAGTCTCAGGTCCTGGCTCAGTCGGGATGGAAATGTGTTTTGTAAACATGGTAAGTCCAGGTGATAAGGTCATCGTTTGCCGTAACGGCGTATTTGGTGGTCGAATGATCGAAAACGTTGAGAGATGCGGCGGCACTGCGATCGTTGTAGATGACCCGATGGGCAAGCCAGTTGATCCCGAAAAAGTTCGTGAGGCATTTAAAACGAACCCAGACGTGAAGGTGCTAGCGTTTGTGCATGCGGAAACCTCGACTGGAGTTCGATCGGATGCAAAAACACTTGCAGAAATAGCGAAAGAATTTGGTGCGCTCACGATTGTGGACACCGTCACATCTTTAGCTGGTGTCCCTGTACTGGTTGATGAATGGGGTCTAGATGCCGTTTACTCTGGCAGTCAAAAATGTTTGTCATGTACACCGGGTCTATCACCGATAACATTCAGTGATCGTGTTGTTGAGCTTGTTAAGGCGAGAAAACATAAAGTTCAGAGTTGGTTTATGGATCTAAATCTCCTACTCGGCTATTGGGGAGAAACGAATAGGACGTACCACCACACCGCTCCAACCAACGCGCTTTACTCCCTACACGAAGCACTCATCATGTTACGCGACGAAGGCCTTGAAGCATCCTGGGCTCGTCACCAACGAAATCACAAAGCATTGAAAGCTGGCTTAGAAACTCTCGGACTCAGCTACCTTGTTGAGGAGCAGTATCGCCTTCCTCAGATGAACGCTGTGTATGTCATGCCCGGGATCGACGAGAAGGAAGTTCGGCGCAGACTTCTAGTTGAAATGAATATTGAAATTGGCGCCGGACTCGGCGCGCTCGCAGGTAAAATTTGGCGATTCGGTATTATGGGATACAGCTGCAAAATGGAAAACGTGATGTTGTGCTTATGCGCCTTGGAAAGCGTATTCGACAACATGGGCGCCAAAATCGACCTAGGCGCCGCAGAGGCAGCGGCCTATCACGCGTACGCCGCCCATCCTATTGGCCCAGGAAAAACTATTAAGGCAGCAGCTTAACGGATGAAACAGGGGTAGTCTTTAGACTATCCCTAAGTTTTTGAGAATAGCTTGCGTTTTTTCCGACTTATTCATCGTGTAAAAATGCAGTCCCGGTGCGCCGCCATTTAACAGTCGATGACAAAGGTTGGTAACAACCTCTAGGCCGAACTCCTGAATCGCGGAGCTATCATCCGCGTAAGCCTCTAGCTTTCGACGAACCCAGCGAGGAATTTCAGCGCCACACGAGTCAGAGAAACGGGCGAGCTGAAAAAATTTGTCAATGGGCATGACTCCAGGGATTATTGGAACATCGACGCCAACTAACTGCGCTTGCTCTACAAAGTGAAAGTAGCAGTCCGCATTAAAGAAGTATTGCGTAATCGCTCGGTTAGCGCCACACGAAACCTTATGCCTAAAATGCTCGAGGTCCTCTTTCGGGCTACGCGCTTGTGGATGATATTCCGGATAAGCCGCAACCATTACTTCGATGTCACTCGCCGCCTCGGAACGAATGAAGGATACAAGATCAGAGGCAAACTTGAATTCTCCAGTTTGCGCCATACCAGACGGCAAATCTCCACGTAATGTTACAAATCGTCGAATGCCATCAGACAAGTAACGATCAAGCAGACTCTTCATTTCAGTTCTTGTTGCGCCGATACAAGATATATGTGGCGCCACATTAAAACCGCTTTTGCCTATTCGATCGACCACATCAAAAGTTTTTTCTTGAGTGGATCCACCAGCACCATAGGTAACAGAGAAAAAATCTGGCTTGAAAACCGTAAGATCGTCAATTGCTCGATCAAGGTTTTCAAGCCCCTTTTCCGTTTGCGGTGGGAAAAACTCAAAACTGATCTCTACACTAGCGTTATCCATGATGCTCGCGGTTGTAAAACTAGTATCTATAGTGATCTGGTTTGTACGGTCCCAATTTCGAAACGCCGATATATTTTGCTTGCGTATCGCTGAGCTCTGTTAGCTGCGCATCTAACTTCGCGAGCTGCAAACGAGCGACTTTTTCGTCTAAATGTTTCGGTAGCACATGTACGCCCATCGGGTATTTATCTGGATTATTGAATAACTCGATTTGCGCTATCACCTGATTTGCAAAGGAAGAACTCATCACATAACTAGGATGTCCAGTCGCACAACCCAAATTGACTAGCCGTCCCTCTGCCAACAGGATAATTCGCTTCCCGCTAGGAAACACAATATGATCAACCTGCGGCTTGATATTTTCCCACTCGTATTTCTCTATCGATGCCACATCAATCTCATTGTCGAAGTGGCCGATATTGCAAACGATTGATTGATCCTTCATAGCCAGCATGTGGTCATGAGTAATTACATGATAATTCCCAGTGGCGGTTACGAATATGTCAGCCTTATCAGCCGCATAATCCATAGTCACCACCCGAAACCCTTCCATCGTGGCCTGGAGCGCGCATATCGGGTCTACTTCAGTCACCCACACTTGTGCTGATAATGCCCTTAGCGCCTGAGCGCAGCCCTTTCCAACATCACCAAACCCACAAACTACCGCGACCTTTCCTGCGATCATGACGTCAGTTGCTCGCTTTATCCCGTCGACCAGCGATTCGCGACATCCGTAAAGGTTGTCAAACTTCGATTTAGTAACCGAATCATTCACATTTATAGCGGGAAAGCGAAGCGACTTATCTTTTGCCATTTCGTAAAGACGCTTAACACCCGTAGTCGTTTCCTCGGTAACGCCTCTTACCTCAGCAAGCCTCTCCGAGTACCAATTTTTTGACTCGCCAAGCGTCTTTTTAATCGATGCGAAGAGCGCTACTTCTTCTTCACTGCTCGGATTACCTAAAACCGAAGGGTCTGTCTCCGCTTTGGCGCCAAGATGTAAAAGTAGTGTCGCGTCACCACCATCATCCAAAATCATGTTGGCACCAGTAGAGGGCCAATCAAATATTTTGTGGGTGAATTCCCAATATTCTTCTAGCGACTCACCTTTGAAAGCAAAAACTGGCGTTCCAGACTTTGCGATTGCCGCTGCGGCATGATCTTGCGTCGAGTAAATATTGCATGAAGCCCAACGGACATCTGCTCCTAGCTCAACCAATGTTTCAATCAAAACCGCTGTTTGGATGGTCATGTGAAGGGATCCAGCGATTCTGGCTCCTTTCAATGGCTTTTTGTCGGCATACTCCTTCCGAATTGCCATTAATCCAGGCATCTCCGTTTCAGCGATGGAAATCTCTTTACGACCCCAATCCGCCAACGAAAGATCTGCAACTCTGTAGTCCGGAAGGCTTGTATCCGTTGCGGGTTTCAAAACAGCTGACATCTCACTCTCCTAAAATAAACTAGACATGAGGAATGAGAGCAAGTGCTCACAAACCTCCTGAAGGTTTATGAGCGCCGTTTTAGATGCTGAGCCTAGCCCAATTCACAAGAGTGGGTCGCAACGCTCCTCAGCAATGTCACGTATTTTACCGCGTAAAACACGAGACCACGAATTGTTATGACTACAAAGCTGCCTTGAGAGTTTCAACCTTATCAAGGCTTTCCCATGAAAACTCAGGCTCATCTCTTCCGAAATGACCATAAGCAGCTGTTTTTTCATAGATCGGTCGAAGCAAGTTCAACATCTCGACGATTCCCCGAGGACGAAGATCAAAATTCGCGCTTATTAAGTCGGCTATTTTCGAATCATCGATTTTACCCGTACCGAAAGTTGTCACCGAAACGCTAGTAGGCTCGGCGACTCCAATTGCATAGGAGATTTGCACTTCACACTTGCTAGCAAGGCCAGCGGCTACAACGTTCTTCGCCACATATCGAGCTGCGTAGGCTGCTGATCTATCCACCTTTGAGGGATCTTTTCCAGAAAAAGCTCCTCCCCCATGATGGGCCGCACCCCCGTATGTGTCGACGATAATCTTGCGCCCAGTTAGGCCACAGTCTCCCTGTGGGCCACCAACCACAAATCGACCAGTTGGGTTTACGAGAAACTTAATATCGCTCTTAATGAGCTCTTTCGGCAGCACAGGCTTGATTACCTCCTCTACCACTGCCTCTCTGATCTTGGCCAATTCAATATCAGGAGAATGCTGGGTTGAAAGAACCACTGTGTCTATCGCGTCCGGTCTGCCGTCAACGTATCTAAGCGTGACTTGCGATTTTGCATCCGGCCTCAACCATGGCAAGCGTCCATCGCGCCTAAGCATTGATTGCCGCTCCACGAGTCTGTGCGAAAGGTGTATCGCCAGCGGCATATACACGTCAGTCTCATCACAGGCGTAACCAAACATTAGCCCTTGGTCCCCAGCGCCTTGGTTTAGAGGATCATCGTGTGCAGCATCCACGCCCTGCTTGATATCTGGGCTTTGTTTGTCATACGCGACTAGGACGGAACAGCCTTTGTAATCAATACCAAAATCTGTATTGTCGTAGCCGATCCTCTTTATCGTATCCCGCGCGACTTGCTGAAAATCAACCGCTGCGTGCGTGGTAATCTCTCCAGCCATCACAACTAGACCGGTATTCACCAAAGTTTCGGCAGCAACCCTGGCTTTGGGGTCATGCGTTAAAATTGCATCGAGCACTGCGTCGGAAATTTGATCGGCTACCTTATCTGGGTGGCCTTCGGAAACCGACTCGGAAGTGAACAAATAGTCTGCCATTAAAAATCCCTAAAAATTGAGACCTGCATTGCTAAAAGGTTGCGAAGAATACCAAAAAGTGACCATAAAAACCATTATCTTTACATGCTAACGCTACTATTCAAGGCAATGGCGTATTTACCGTTACAAGTTTTACACGTCTTGGGTGGTTTGGTAGGACAACTCATGTGGTTACTAAGCCCTAGCTATGCGCAACGCCTTCGGGAGAATATTGAATTCGTCTACAGTGGCACAGAATCAAAAAATATTCTAAAAAACAATATTTTGGAGAGTGGTAAGGCTATATTGGAGCTACCCGCCATATGGTTTCGTTCTCACCAAGCTACTGCAAAATTAATGCGGGCAGTTCACGGATTGGATCTCGTTGAGGAAGCCGTCGCCAACAAACGAGGTGTTATTCTTTTGACGCCGCACATAGGATGTTTTGAAATCATCCCACATTTTTTATCGACAAAATTCCCATTCACCGCTATGTATCGCGAGCCAAAGATCCGATATTTGAGCAAAGTAATGAAGTACGGTAGATCGAGGGAGGGCATTAATCTAGCCC
>JAURFP010000013.1 GCA_030834275.1 Burkholderiales bacterium
AAAATTAAAATACTCGATACAAGTAAAATAGAAATCGCCACAGGATTTACTAAAGGATTCAGTCTAGATTTTTTATAGAGATAATCTCCGACTAAATAAGCACCGATAGTGAGTGTCAGCCAAAATAAAGGCTCCGCCTGAAGATATACCCACACTTCGTAGAGGCGCATCGCATCACTCATCCGGCCCTCGCTTTCTTAACCACTGAAAGAGAAATGCCGTAAAAATAAGCGTTGAGAGCGTTCCGATGATGATCACACCGAGAACTTTCACTAACTGACTCTCCAGAAGCTGTAAATGCATCACGACCCCGACCCCAATCGGGACAAACAAAAGCGAGAGATGCTGGAGTAAAGTATTAGCAGTATCAATCACCCGCTGACCAAACCCAGAATCCGAACCAGGAGAGGGCTTTAGGAATAACAGTAATCCAAGCATTAAGAGTAGTCCTATCACGGGACCGGGCACGGTTAGCGCAAAATATTTCTGCAAAAATTCGCCAGCCAGTTGCAGAACAAAAATTAAGAAAATAGCGTGCAGCATAGAATTCTCAAAATAAACGAATTTGGCAAGCGTAACAGAATTAGAATAGCGCTTTGGGAGCCACAATCAATATGGAGACGCTATCTACCAACCCGTAAAGATAATGTTCGCAAGTACACATCATTTTTTATGTATGTGCCGCCTAACTTATTAGTAAAATCAATGCAAAAATAACTACTCGGTCGATGACGAAGTTGGAAGCATCTAGGACAAACATAAACGCTTGCGAATTTTCTCGTTATGTGGCGTTCATTAATCGAACACAGCCAGATCTAGTGCGCCAAGCGACTTCGGCAGATGATCTTACTCGGATAACGGATTTCTACCTATCGACCGACTCTGTCGATGAACAGAAAATGCTTCGTAATATTCGTCTGGCACGTCACGCGACGATGACCCGATGTGTCCACGAAGAACTCCGAGGTACGATTTCTATCGTTGAATCGATGAAATTACTGTCTACCTTTGCAGACACTATCCTTTCACATGTTACGAAATTCTATGAGAATGAATTAGAGCCAACGTTCGGTCACCCAGTAGACGAGGACGGGGAAAGAGTCAAACTTAACATCGTTGCAATGGGGAAACTTGGAGGCTCAGAGCTCAATTTTTCATCCGATATCGATCTTATTTTTTTATACCCCAAAAGTGGCAACACAACGGGAAACCAGCGTATCAGTAATCACGAGTATTTCCTGAAACTGTCACAAAAGATCATCCAGGCTCTCACGCTTCACACAGAGAATGGGTTTGTCTTTCGCGTCGACACACGGCTCCGGCCCTACGGTATCGATGGCCCGCTCGCAATGAGTTTTGACATGCTTGAGGAGTATTTTTACTCCCAAGGCCGACCGTGGGAGCGTTTCGCTTGGGCGAAGGCCCGAAGTGTGTACGGACAGCAGATCGATTTACTCACAAAGATGGTTAATAACTTTGTGTACCGAAGCTATGTCGATTACGTTGTCATAGACAATCTCCGTCAACTCCATCGCATGATTCGCGAAAGAGTTAAAAAGAAAGGTTTAGAAAGTGACATCAAGCTAGGTGCTGGTGGAATTCGTGAAATCGAATTCATCGCTCAAGTTTCCCAATTAATCCATGGGGGACAAGACCGGACGCTTCGCTCAACTTCGACCGTTGAGACCCTCAAGCTCCTCGAGCAGAAAAATATTTTAAAAACCTCAGAAGTGTCAGCCCTTCTCGAGGCATATTTTTTCTTACGAATGATCGAACATAGAATTCAGTACTTGGACGATCAACAAACGCATAAAATTCCAAAAGACAAAGAGGACCAGCTCAAAATCGCAAAATCGCTGAATTTTGATAACTGGGACTCACTTAGCGCAACACTGAATGAACATCTCGCTTTCGTTCATAAGACTTTTATCAATATTTTTGAGGATTCGTCAGCAGATAGATTCTCGGATAGGCTCAACACTCAGCTTATAGACCTGAACAAAGAGCAACTTTTGGATCAGATATCTACTTACATCTGGAACGAATATCCAAATACTTCAGAAAACATATTCTCTTTCATCTCGAAAAGTAAATTCCGGAGACTTCCTGCCGTGTGCCAAGAGAAGTTGGATTTGCTCATCCCATCGCTCTTAAAAATCATCCCGCACAACAGTGAATATGAAAAATACATCAGCCGACTGCTCACAATACTGGACGCGATAGCTTGGCGCGAGACCTATCTCTCACTCCTAATTGAATACCCTAGTACAAGAGATCAATTAATCAAAATACTGCAGTCGGGGCAGTGGGCAACAAATTACCTCGCACGATATCCTGGAAATTTAGAACAGCTTATTGTGTCTGTCGAGGAGTTGAGCGCATCAGCACTGATGCTTGATGAAGTACCTGCACGAGCCATCCAAACAGATGAGATCGAAGAAGCAATTGATATCATTCATCGGTATAAACAAAAAGAGATCTTCAAATCCCTCCTAATGGATCTTTTCGAAATTATTGATCTCAGGAAACTGTCAGATCGTCTCTCTGACGTTGCAGATCAGGTTGTGACCAGTACGTTGGAGCTCGCCGTCAAAACGCTTGGAATAGAAAAAGAGGCCTGTAAACTTGCCGTAGTAGGAATGGGCAAGCTTGGCAGCAGAGAAATAGGATACGAATCAGATCTTGACCTAATTTTTCTTTACGAGCCAGTGAATCCAGATGATTCACTGATGTATTCCCGAATCGTACAAAAGGTCAATGCGCTGATCAATTCAGCTAGCGGACACGGCACTCTCTTTAAGACAGATCTACGACTACGGCCGTTTGGGCAATCTGGACTGCTCGTTAGTTCATTAGAATCATTTCAAAACTACCAACAGAATCAAGCAAAAACTTGGGAGCACCAGGCGTTGACTCGAGGACGAGGAATCTGTGGCGATAAGATGGTATTGGGGCAATTTGAATCCATTAGAGGTCAAGTTATGAAAACCCAAAGAGAGAGATCGATCCTATCTCAATCTATTCTCGATATGCGACGACTGATGGATTCTGAGTTCCCGCCGAAGCCAAACGTATTCGACTTGAAACGCGATGCTGGTGGGATAATCGACATCGAGTTTATTGTTCAATTTATTGTGCTACTTCATGCCAACAAATATCCAGAGCTTTCGGAAAATATAGGCAATATTGCACTGCTAACAATAGCTGCTAACAAAAATCTTATTTCTCAGGACGCTGCAACCGCTGTTAGCGAGGCATATTACGACTACCGTAAATTACAACACGCACAGCGCCTCCAAGGTGTACAACGGGTGGTTGTTCCGGATGGCGATCTTTTATCTCACCGAAAAAACGTAATCAGTCTTTGGGAGACTCTGTTCCAAACTCAGCGAATATAGACTCTTGGATAAAAGCTGCGCTAAACCTTATCGATACGTTAACTGAAGTCTTGATTTAAATTCGCTCTAGTGTTCCATCTCACTGCGTCTTTTCTCGATGCTCTCGAGGACGTGTCGTTTTTCCGTATCCGTCATCTCAACCCATCCAGCGATCTCGTCCATTGTGCGAAAGCACCCAAGGCAAATATCACTAGACATATCTAATTGACAAATTTCAACGCAAGGAGACTTTACTTCACTCATTGTGTTTATATCCTTATGCAGCGCGCCGCTGCTTGGACATGATGGCCCGCCCGGCTCTCGAGTAGGTTGGTCGCCCCAGATGTTCACAAATATATTCTGCAGCAATGAGTAATTTATTCATATCGATGCCCGTTTCAACACCCATTCCGTCGAGCATATATAGAACATCCTCTGTTGCAACATTACCGGTCGCTCCCGGCGAGTAAGGACATCCCCCAAGACCCGCGATTGAGCTATCGAAAATGGAAACTCCAACCTCCATCGAGGCAAAAATATTTCCAACCGCTTGACCATAGGTATCGTGGAAATGTCCGCCGAGTTTTTCTACTGGGATGGAGCGTGCTGCTAACTCAAACAATTCTTTTGTGCGTTGGGGTGTGCCAACGCCAACAGTATCTCCCATGGATACTTCGTAACACCCCATATCGAAAAGTTTCTTTGCAATATCACAGACAACGGTTGGGTCGACCTTACCCTCATACGGGCACCCTAGGACCACCGAGATATATCCTCGTACTTTCAGGCCAGCTTTAATTGCCTCATCGCACACTACCTTTTGTCTAACGAGCGATTCCTCGATAGAACAATTGGTGTTTTTCTGCGAGAACGTTTCTGTCGCCGCAGCAAACCCTGCGACCTCCTTGACCCCAGCCTCGATTGCCAACTCCAATCCTTTTAGATTTGGCACAAGTACCGGATACTGAACTTGATCACTTGTTGCGGCACTCAAGAACACCTCTCGGGTATCTGCCATCTGCGGAACCCATTTGGGCGACACAAAACTTCCGGCCTCAATGACTGATAGCCCCGCGTCTGCGAGCTTACGGATCAGCTCAATCTTCACATTTGTCGGAACATGAACTTTTTCGTTTTGCAGCCCATCGCGAGGCCCGACCTCAACAATCTTCACTTTAGCTGGCAAGCTCATGACTCATCCTCTAAAACCAATAACTGCGCCCCCTCGAATACTTGATCTTTGGGCGCAAAGAAAATTTCTTTTATCACACCAGCTTTCGGTGCGACGATCGTATGTTCCATTTTCATGGCCTCAACAATAACTAAAGGCTGTCCTTTTTCGACTTTATCGTTTACATCTACCAAAATATCCAAAACGTGGCCAGGTAGCGGTGCGACCAAACGGTCGAATCCAGCTTCCTCAGCATCTGAGTCAAATTGCTGGCGAGCGAAACGAACCACTTCACCTTCACAAAATACCGTGAAACCCGATTTTTTCCTGAAAACGAAGCCACTGCTCGTTTGAGAACCGAATGTTACCCGAATTTCATCTCCAACCATTGAAAGATCCGTCAAATCAATGGTCTCTTGATCTACCGAAACTGTGATTCGCCCGGGATCTTTTGAAATCACTATGTCGAGCTTTTCTCCGTCACATTCAAGATTTAAAAGATGTCTTGGCGCTGCATTAAGCCGCCATCCACTAGCGCTAGTCCATGGCGAAAACTGATCCCGCCCCTCATCACCTAAATTGTATTCCCCAACACGCTTACCTTGTAGTAGTTCATCTGCCACGATTAACGCCAGAGCACTAAGAGTTCTCCCTGGAGATGTTGATAACAATTCATGTTTGTGTTTTTCAATTAATCCCGTTGTTAAGCGGTTTGGCTCTTTCTCCGCTTTAACAAAATCCTCTACTGCGATTAATTTCTTGAGAAAACTAACATTGGTCTCAAACCCTGCTAACCGAAACCCCTCGAGAGCCACATCCATTTTTTTTAAAGCAGAAAGCCGATCTGCTCCCCAACAGATTAGTTTCGCAATCATCGGGTCATAAAATACTCCGACCTCATCTCCAACCTGAACCCCGGTATCGATTCTCACATCGACATCATTTGATGATTCGCGTAAATACTCGATCACCCCAGACGATGGGAAAAAATCGTTGCTTGGACTCTCTGCATATACACGCGATTCAATTGCATGGCCTGATATTTTTATGTCCTTCTGAGAAACCGGTAGCGGCTCGCCTGAGGCAACGCGTAACTGCCATTCAACAAGATCAAAACCCGTGATCATCTCGGTAACGGGATGCTCGACCTGCAGTCTTGTGTTCATCTCCATAAAGTAGAAACGCTGCTTTTCGTCAACAATAAACTCAACCGTACCCGCTCCCTCGTAGCCAACGGCTTTCGCCACTTTGATCGCGGTCTCGCCAAGCTGTTGCCTCACCTCGCTACTGATGCCAGGAGCAGGCGCCTCCTCGACAACTTTTTGATGTCGTCTCTGGAGTGAACAATCCCTTTCAAACAGATGAACACAATTGCCCTGTTGGTCAGCAAAAAGCTGCACTTCTATATGTCGTGGGGCCAGGATATAGCGCTCCAGTAGCACATGGTCATTCCCAAAACTATTTTTTGCCTCACGGCACGCACTTTGTAAGCTTGCCAAAAATTCTTTTTCTGACATGACAACGCGCATGCCCTTACCGCCACCGCCAGCGCTCGCTTTTATCAAAACGGGGAATCCAATCTTTTTAGCTTCCACAAGAAGAAAATCTGGATCTTGATTGTCACCGTGATATCCAGGTAACAAGGGCACTCCCGCTTTTTCTACAATTCGTTTTGATTCACTCTTTAATCCCATTGCACGAATGGACTCAGCAGAGGGGCCGATAAACTTGATGCCCTCTCGACGACATGCCTCTGCAAATTCCGCGTTCTCAGACAAAAATCCATAGCCTGGATGTATGGCCTCTGCGCCAGTTGATTTCGCGGCCGCGATAATCTTCTCAGCATTTAGATAGGACTCTTTCGCTGATGCAGGGCCAATCAAAATGCCTTCATCACAACTCCTTACGTGCAAGGCATTTGCATCTGCATCGGAGTAAACCGCAACCGTTTGTACTCCGAGGAGGCGAGCCGTGCGAGCGACTCGCACGGCGATTTCTCCGCGATTGGCTATCAGAATTTTTTTAAACATCTATCTATTGGGAAGACTGAGAAGTTAAAAGAGCGCTATTGATCTTACGATAAAGCTGCCAGCCGAGTACTGCACAAATCCCGAAGAACACGATGCCCGCAACAGAGCCAGTGATAAGCGCATGCACTACTACGCTGTTCATCCCATCGAGGGACGTCGCGCACTCGGACCAATTTTCGAACAAATCTCGCGAATAGTTCGGTAAATCCGCTGCCGACATTGTTCTCATCGCATTCGCATATTGGTCATAAGTCGGAATAGCTCCAGCCTTCGCTTGACCATGCGACCAGACCCCAATACCGGCAAGCAGATTCAAGAAAAACCCTGCTAAGCCAAGCGCACTAAAAAAGACTATTAATTTTGTCTTTATACGATCTAAATCCGTAATTTCCATTGTTATTTCTCCAGCTCAAGGGTCCGCTTTTCCTCGAATTAATTGTTAACAAGCATTTTACTGGTTGTACGTGATTTCGTTCGATCGCCGGGAAGATCAATTGTTTCTGCGCGGTATAAATTTTTCTGATACTTTCGCTTTAGAGCTGAATAACCCGAACTACATTTCTAAGACAAGGTTGTGAACAATGGAACTAATTGCTGTTTTTCTCGTTTTACTGGTCGGCATTTTATGGTGGTTTGGTGTGTGGCGCGTCAACCAATCAGAACAAAGGGTAGTCGAGAGACTAGGGAGGTACAACCGAACCCTTCAGCCGGGTTTACACATTATTATTCCCTTTATTGAAAGAATTAGTGCCACAAGATCGGTAACAGAAAATCAGTTCATTGTAGAGAAACTTCAGCCAATTACGCTTGATAACGTTAAAGTCGACGTAGCACTCTCGATTCTTTGGAGAATTGTTGAAGCGGAAAAAACGGTTTACCGTATTGGAGGTGTCGATCGTGATTTCACCAGACAAGATAACAACCAAATGGGCCGAACAGTTAGTAACTCTCGCGTTGAGGCAGCAATTGGAACTACGGTGATAGGAGTTGTTCGTAGCGTCATAGGTCGCACAGAACTAGACGGTATTCAATCAAACCGAAGTCAAATTGTTGAAGCCGTTGAACAGGAATTAAAACTCGTATCGGAAGAGTGGGGAATAAAGATAACGAGAGTCGAAATCACTGATATCACGCCAGATGCGGATACACAAAGAGCGATGCAACTCCAGATCAATGCTGAGCGTGAGCGACGCGCGCTCGTTCGGCAAGCCGAAGGTCGAAAGGAAGCGGCTCAACTCGCCGCCGATGCCGACTTATATACCGCACAAAAACAAGCCGAAGCAAAGAAAACTCTCGCTGAAGCTGAGGCGTATGCAGTATCGGTTGTGGCAAAATCTATCGCTGATGGTGGGGCACCAGCAGTTGAATTCGAAGTCAAGAAAATTCAAGCGCAAGCTGTTGAGAGTATCGGCACTAATAAAAGCTCAAAAATCGTTCTCCTGCCGAGTGATGTCTTAGATTCATTTGGCAAACTTGCTTCGAAATTTTTAAATAAAAATTAAGGAGTCGTAATGGAGCTCTACCACTGGACCATTGTCGCGTTACTGGGATGTCTAATTGCTGAACTTTTGACTGGGGAATTTCTGTTCCTAGGTATGGCAATATCCTTGGTACCAATCGGCGTCATCCACGCAACGACTGATGAATTCTCCTTCTCCAGGGACTTTACTATTTTAGCTGTCGGTACGGCGATTGCCGCTTACGCCCTTAGACGCGCATTCCGTCACAGAGGGGACACCAACGGTACAAAAAAAGATATCAGTAAATACTAGAAGAGATTATGCTTCTCTGTGTTCAGCTGCGCTCGAAAAAACGCAACATTCGTAATGAGCCCTGGCAAAAGCCACTGAAATAAACGAGTTGTCGCTAGGATATCTTGATTGCGCAATATCGCTTCAGAAAAATTACCTCTTCTAAGCCGCTCAGGATTTGGAATCACCGAGCCAACTAAACGATTAGCGACTTCATGTAGCTGAGCACAAATCCTCTCATGCTCATCCGACTGTATCCATGGTCGAAGATCCTTCCAAGCACTCGTGAAGTAACTTGGCCATCGTGCTAGCGCGCGATAGTCGGTGTTGACGAATGGTAGATCTAGAGTTTTTCGGATGTCTTGATAAAGCGATAGCACTTCGCTTGTCGCATGATGCTCTTCAATGAGTACAAGCCTATCCGAGACCACTTTCGTTTCTGGTCTCCTCTGAAATTCTTGATTTTGGTTTAACTCAAAACCTTCCATCAATCGGCGCGCAATTGTCGCGGTTAAAAAATAAGGTAAATTCCCACGATGAAAGATTTCGATGAGCCCTCGAATTTCGTCAAGCTCGCGCTCTCCGAACCCTTTTACTTTTAATCCGTCAACTAGGTAATTAGGGTTTAGGCTGCCCACCTGCGTCTCGACCAGTTCCTGCAACTCATCACATGCAAGGTCAAACTCGACTGAAGTAGTCAGCGGTTGGAGCCCGCTCCAGAGCACTTCAAAGAAATCCTCGTAGTGCGCAAATGCCATCGTAACGACCCCCATCCAAGGCACCTGGTAGGCCAATTTCATATCTTGGTACCAAATTTGTTTTTTTCCAGAGACTAAGTATTCAGGCTCGGGAAATATAGCGGGGATTGGAGAGGGTTTGAGTCTTTCCATAATAATTTATTTTTTGATGGTTACTCTTAATAGGAATGCGTCTAATGCACTCATCGGTATTAGCCGATTAGGATTTTTGTTAGTGCACTTCTAATTCGAATCGATCCAGTTTGGTTTTCGTTTTTCTAAGAAAGATTGAATACCTTCCTTACCTTCTTCTGATGCACGTACGCGAGCAATCCGAGTCGCAGTTTCATTGATTAAAACGTCGCTAAACATCGAACGATCAATGAGATCAATAAGAGATTTGGTTTCGCGATGGGCATTGGTACCACCCAGGAGGATATTTTCAAGAATAGAATCTACGGTCGATTGAACTTGAGAGTCTGATACTGCCTCATGCACCAACCCGATGCGCTTGGCCTCTATCGCATCAAAACGTTCTGCACTCACCATGTATCGCGTCGCAGCCCTTCGGCCAACCGCAGAAAAAACATATGGACCAATCGTTGCGGGAATCAAACCGAGTTTGGTTTCAGATAAACAGAAGAGCGCACTATCCACACTGACTGCAATATCACAAGCAGAAACCAATCCCATACCACCTGCGAAGGCGTGTCCGTTCACACACGCAATCGTAGGTTTTTTCATCTCATAGAGTGTGCGCAACATCAAAGCCAGCCGACTTGCATCTGCGCAATTCTCGTCGAACGAGTATCCCGACATCTTGCGCATCCAATTGAGATCCGCTCCCGCACAAAAAGCAGAACCTCGACCTGAGAGCACCATCACTTTTGAACTAGAATCTTTATCAATCGCAGAAAACGCTTCCGTGAGTTCCGCAATCATTTGTTCGTTGAACGCATTGCGAACATCGGGTCGATTAAGCCAAACCCGAGCGACTTTCTGCTCTTGCTCAACCTGAATAGTTTCAAAATCGCTCATAAACGTGAATTAAAAGTAAAGGCGTTTCGCTACTTCTTCTAACATCACTTCAGTCGCTCCACCCCCGACTGCGAGCACACGCGCATCTCTTACGAGTCGCTCGATTGGCGTTTCCCTCATGTATCCCATGCCGCCATGGAATTGTTGACAGGTATACATCACTTCATTCACGAGCTCTCCGGTGAGCGCTTTGAGCATTGAAACTTCTTTCACACACTCCTTATTCTCATTGACGAGCCACGCGCAGTGGTACAGGTAGGATCGCGCCGCTTCCGTTTTTGCAGCGAGCATGGAAAGGCGTTGCCGAATAACTTGTTTATCAAAAAGATGGCCACCAAACGCTTTTCGCTCTTTGACCCATTGGGTTGTAAGTTTCAATGCGGTGAGCGCATGTCCTACTGCCATCGCACCAAGCGCAATACGCTCGATTTGGAAGTTTTGCATGACTGCATAAAAACCGCGATTCTCTTCTCCAAGAAGATTTTCCGCAGGCACTCGACAGTTATCGAAAATGAGTTCTGCGGTATCCGAACTATGCCAACCATGTTTGTTGAGTGAACGCCCTACTGAAAAGCCAGGAGTACCTTTTTCAACAATAAACATGGAGATCCCACGAGAACCCTTTGCCTCGGGATCTGTTTTCGCTGCAACAAAGTACAGATCTGCATGTACGCCGTTCGTGATAAACATCTTGGTACCGTTAATCACATAATCATTCCCATCGCGCTTGGCGTTTGTGCGAATGCCTGCAACATCGGAACCTGCGTCAGGCTCGCTCACCCCAACCGCAGATATTTTTTCACCAGAAATCAGGCTGGGAAGATATTTCTCCTTCTGCTCTTCATTGCCCGCGTGCACCAAGTGTGGAGAGGCCATATCGGTATGTACGAGTACCGTCACGATAAAACCACCAAAGGTCGATCTCGACAACGCCTCTTGGAATACTACAGAGGTCATGAAATCCGCTTCCGCACCACCATATTCAGATGAATAGGTCATTCCAAGCCATCCAAGTTGCCCCATCTTTCTTAGGACTTCACGAGGTGTAAACCCTTGTGCCTCCCATTTCTCGCCATGCGGCTCGACTTCTTTTTCTAAAAAACGCGCGACTTGTTCTCTTAGTGCTTCATGTTCAGGTGTGGTGTAAATCATCAACAAGCTTTCAAAACTACATTCGGAAAACGCCGAACCGTGTCTCCGGAATTGGAGCATTTAGTGATGCAGACAACGCTAGACTTAAAACCGTTCGCGTTTGCGCAGGGTCAATCACCCCATCGTCCCAAAGGCGGGCAGATGCGTAGTACGGATGGCCTTGTTTTTCGTATTGATCAAGAAGCGGCGCCTTGAATTGAGCCTCCTCGTCTTTCGACCAAGACTTTCCAGATTTTTCAAGTCCATCGCGTTTTACAGTTGCAAGCACACTGGCTGCTTGCTCACCCCCCATAATCGAAATGCGTGCGTTCGGCCACATCCACAAAAATCTTGGCGAATACGCTCGGCCGCACATGCCATAATTACCGGCGCCAAACGAGCCTCCAATAATCACGGTGAACTTGGGAACCTGCGCAGTTGCGACCGCTGTGACCATTTTTGCGCCATCTTTTGCGATACCACTCGATTCGTATTTTTCTCCAACCATGAAGCCCGTGATGTTTTGCAAGAAAACGAGCGGTATTTTTCGCTGCGCACACAACTCGATAAAGTGAGCTCCTTTGAGGGCTGACTCAGAAAATAGAATACCGTTATTTGCAACGATCCCGACCGGATAACCTTCTATGCGAGCGAACCCGGTGACTAGTGTTGAACCATAGAGTGGTTTGAATTCGTCTAGCTCGCTGCCGTCAACCATACGCGCAATAATTTCTCGCACGTCATAGGGTTTTCGAGAGTCCATTGGGACCACGCCATAAATTTCCTCACTCGCGTAAATTGGAGCTACTGGCTCACGCGTCTCAAGCGAAATTGTTTTCTTACTATTCAGATTACTGACAATCGTTCGAACGATTTCTAGCGCGTGCTGATCATTTTGTGCGTAGTGATCCACAACACCCGAGCGTTTCGCGTGTACGTCCGCTCCACCCAACGTTTCCGCATCCACAATCTCCCCAGTTGCCGCTTTTACAAGGGGTGGCCCACCTAAAAAAATCGTACCTTGATTTTTTACTATCACAGTCTCGTCAGACATCGCAGGTACATAAGCACCTCCAGCAGTACACGACCCCATGACACACGCGATCTGCGGGATACCCGCAGCAGACATATTCGCTTGATTAAAAAAGATCCGACCAAAATGTTCGCGATCAGCAAATATTTCATCTTGGTTAGGAAGATTCCCACCACCTGAGTCAACGAGGTAAATACATGGCAATCGATTTTGTAATGCAACCTCTTGTGCTCGTAAATGTTTTTTCACGGTCATCGGGAAATACGTTCCGCCCTTCACGGTTGCATCGTTTGCGATGATCAAACACTCGCGCCCGGATACCCGACCGATTCCCGTCAATATCCCAGCAGAGGGTACTACCCCGTCATACATTCCGAATGCGGCCAATTGGGAGAGCTCTAAAAATGGAGAGCCTTCATCGAGGAGTGCTTCAATCCGATCTCGAGGAAGCAATTTTCCACGATCCAAATGTTTTTTTCGTGCCGCTTCAGTGCCACCTTGTGAGACCTCGGTACATTTCTCACGCAAATCATCGACCAACGCGGTCATGGTCTTGCTGTTTTGAACGAAGTCGTCCGAGCGCGTATTTAGTTTTGATTTAATTTGAGGCATACACCCTAACCATTATTATTTCTGAGAAACTGGTCCGCCAGATTTTTTCCAATTGCCAAAGCCACCTTCAATATGCGCAACATTCTCAAGGCCCATTTCCTGTACTACACGAGTGGCCAACGCTGAACGCCAAGCTGAAGCGCAGTAAAAATAAAAAGTCTTGCCACTGCCAAAGATTTCTTTGTAATACGGACTATCGGGATCGATCCAAAATTCAATCATACCGCGTGGAGCATGAAAGGCTCCTGGAATCATGCCATCTCGCTCAAGCTCACGAATATCGCGTATATCAACGAAAACGATATTCGAATCATCAATCTTCTCGATCGCTTCTTGGATCGGTATCGTCGTTACGAGCGCATTAGCCTCTGCGACCAGATCTTTACACCCTTTTTTTAATGCCATTTTGTTTCCTTATTAGAATCCACCGCGCTTGAGCCACTCTCGAACGTGCTCAATTCGATCCGAACCCCAAAAAGGCTCTTCATCCACAATCATAAAGGGAGATCCAAATACACCTTTTTCGATAGCTTCATCACAGGCATTTTTGAGTTTTTCCTTCACTGCGGGATCTTGAGCAGCTGCGAGCAACTCTTCCTCGGTGCCGTGAACCTTCGCAACGACTTTCGCAGCCACTTCGGGTGTAGATATATCCAAACCTTCTACAAAATACGCCTGGTATAGAGCCAAAATCACAGCTTCCTGCTTCTCCGGTGCTTGATCCTGAACCCAATAAAACATTCGACAAGGCGCTTGAGAGGAGATCGGAAACTTTGCAGGTTCTTTATAGGGTATCTTTAATAGTCGCGATACTCGCTCCATATCTCGTCGGCTGTACTCACCTTTGAGCGGTACCATCGGAAGTGGCGTGCCACCAGTTACTTTTAATACGGCCCCAATCATGAAAGGCTTCCACTCGACCGTTCGACCAAACTCTTTCGCAACTTCCCCAATACTGGAAGCAGCAAAGTAGCCATACGGAGAAGAAAAATCTAAATAAAACTCAATTGCATTTTTTGCATCAGACATCACACTACCCCCAAATCACTAAAGATCCATCATTTCAATTGCCACTGCAGTGGCCTCTCCGCCACCGATACAGAGCGCAGCAACCCCAGTTTTAAGTTTATTTTTTCGAAGCGCACCAATTAAGGTCACCAGGATTCGCGCGCCAGATGCCCCAATCGGATGACCCAGCGCACATGCTCCTCCATGTACGTTGACCTTTTCTGGATCCAACTTGTGATCTCGAATCGCGGCCATGGTCACAACCGCAAACGCTTCGTTGATCTCATACAAATCGACATCTGCAGCGCTCCAGCCAGTTTTTTCAAATAATTTTTTCATCGCTCCTACAGGAGCCGTCGTGAAGAGTCCCGGCTCTTGCGCGTGGGTTGCGTGCGCAACAATCCTCGCAATCGGTTTTATTCCCAAGGCATCGGCGGTAGCTTGATTGGTCATTACCAAAGCCGCAGCCCCGTCAGAGATAGAACTACTGTTTGCAGCCGTTACCGTTCCGTCTTTTCTGAAAGCTGGTCGAAGGCTCGGTATTTTTTCGAGGTTTGCCCGGAAAGGTTGCTCATCTTTTTCTATAAACTCTTCTCGCTTGCCCTTAGTCACCGTCACTGGGATTGTTTCCCACGCGAATGATCCATCTTCGTTTGCGCGCTTTGCCTTTTCCAATGAGTGAATCGCAAAATTGTCTTGCTCTTCTCGCGTGAATGCATACTTACCGGCACAGTCCTCGGCAAATGTTCCCATGAGGCGGCCTTTGTCATACGCATCTTCAAGACCATCCAAGAACATATGATCAAAAACCTCGTTGTGCCCCATGCGATACCCTGATCGCGCCTTCGGCAGCAAGTAAGGGGCATTCGTCATACTCTCCATCCCCCCTGCAACCACCATATTGGCGCTACCTGCCTTAATCAAGTCATGAGAAAACATCACGGCTTTCATTCCCGATCCACACATTTTATTAATCGTGGTGCACCCAGCGGACAACGGTAGCGATGCACCCAGTGAAGCTTGTCTTGCAGGCGCTTGTCCTTGCCCAGCAGGCAAGACACAGCCCATCACCACTTCCTCAACTGACTCAGGCTTTATCGCAGAGCGCTCAATTGCAGCTCGGATTGCCGCGGCACCGAGTTGTGCAGCAGTAAAATCCTTCAACGCTCCCTGAAACCCTCCCATAGGGGTTCTTGCAACAGACAAAATAACTACATCACTGTCACTCATCTTTTTTCCCTAAAAATTTGTCGATCACGATTAAAAATCTTTCATCCGATCCCTAAAAATTCAATGATACCCGTCTCAATCAAAAACGGCTCGAGAAGTAGCCAGTTTCACTTACTCTATAATGATGTCTGTTTTAGCTCTAAGCACCCTCGATCGTGCTCGCCTAAATGAATCCCGAGTTACAGTTTCCTTTTCCTGAACCGCCCGAGGGCGGTGAGATGTTTGAGATCAACGAGAATCTACGTTGGATTCGTATGGCCTTGCCGTTTGCACTTAACCACATCAATTTATGGTTAATCAGAGATACAAAAGGATGGACAGCAGTCGACTCTGGAATCGCGAACGACGCGACGCGACATTGTTGGAACAATATTCTTGGTCACCCTGACCTACACGACGGACTCAATAAAGTCGTTATCACACATTACCACCCTGATCATATGGGGAACGCCAATTGGCTCTCGAAAAAAATGGATGCACCGGTTTGGATTAGCAAGCAAGAATTTGAGACCGGGAAATCCGTGCATCGTGCATCCGAAGGTTACGACCCTAGATCGGTGTCTAGATTTTTTCAGCTCAATGGCCTCCCAAAGGATCAAGCAGATCTTGCTGCCCAAAAAGGGGCTCACTACCCACAACTTGTAGATGAGTTACCAGAAAAGCCGAATACCTTGAAAGACAAACAAACCCTCGATATCGGACAAGCCATTTGGGAAACCATTGAAGGGACTGGGCACTCACCTGAGCACATGGCACTTTTCAATGCTTCAAACAAAGTACTGATTTCTGGTGATATGTTGCTTCCAAAAATCACCACGAATGTTGCGGTTTATCCTTCTCACCCAGACAGCAACCCACTTGCGGCATTCTTACAATCAATTGAGCGATTTCTTTCAATTCCAGACTCAACGCTGGTATTGCCATCCCATGGGTTACCTTTTTACGGCATTAGCGCGAGGGTGAGGCAACTCAAGGTTCATCATGAATATCGACTCGCGCGAGTCGCAGAACTTTGTGACACTCCAAAAAGTGCGTTTGAAGTTTTACCAGCGCTTTTTGATCGGGAGTTAGATGCATATCAAACATTTTTTGCAATGGGAGAAGCTGTGGCTCACTTGCATTATTTATGGTCTGCAGGAGAGCTTGCACGGATTCACGGCAGTGATAAAAAAACTTTAAAATTTACAAAAGCCTAAATTAGAGATCGTGGCGAAATGACCGAGTTAACGCTCCGTAAAAATATTATCCGCACTGCACTGGAAATGAATGCAGTTGGTGTGAACCGTGGTACTTCTGGGAATGTCAGCACACGCTTTAAGAACGGGTTTCTCATCACTCCTTCAGGACTGGCTTACGACAAAACGAAACCTGCGGATATTGTATTCGTCGATAACAAAGGAAAACCTACTGGTCGGTATGCACCTTCCTCGGAGTGGCGATTCCATCACGACATATACTTGAATCGGCAAGATGTTGAGGCGATCGTCCATACGCATTCGAGCTTTGCAACGACACTATCTTGTTTACATAAAAGTGTGCCCGCTTTTCATTACATGGTTGCAGTCTGTGGCGGTTCTGATATTCGTTGCGCTCCGTACGCGACCTTCGGAACGCAAGCATTATCGGACCATGCGGTCAAAGCTCTTCGAGATCGTAAGGCGTGTCTTCTCGCAAATCACGGGATGATTTGTGTTGGAACGACGCTTGAGAACACGCTGAAATTAGCAGTTGAAACCGAAGCACTGTGTGAGCAGTACTGGAGAGCACTGCAAATCGGAAAACCAAAAATTCTTTCTAAAAAAGAAATGAACGTTGTCTTAAAGAAATTTCAAACCTACGGGCAAGCGAAAAAAAGATCATAATTAAAAAGTAGAAGTTGTCGAATTAACGTTTATGCCTACATCAAAAAAAGATGAACAATTAGCGACGACCCAAATGGATATGAACGAGTGGCTCTCGTTATGGAACGAGATCACCGAAGTGGGTACGCGTGCGACACAAGCATATGTTTCTCACAGTGTGGCGAAACTGAACGAAGAGCAGACAGACGATATCGGAGCCACCAAAGCATTCTCTGAGTTTGCAAAACATCTTTTTAGTAACCCCGAGAAGTTATCCGAAGCAGCCAGCAACTATTGGAAGGATCAATTGGAGCTTTGGCAAGAGTGGCTCACGAATAGCGGTGAGGATGCGCCGACTAAAACGAAGAAACGAGATCCACGGTTTCGAAACGAGCTTTGGGATACATGGTTATTTGATTATGTGAAGAATGCGTACTTTTTGGCTGCGGGACACCTTCAAGATGCAGTCAAAAATGTCGACGGGTTAGACGAATCAACGAGCCAGAAAGTAAAGTTTTTCACGAAGCAGTATATCGACGCTCTCTCTCCGACCAATTTCGCTGCGACGAATCCTGAGGTGCTACGAACAACGTTACAGACTGGAGGTCGCAATTTAGTAGACGGGTATCGGAACCTTCTGCGTGATATTGCGCGCGGCGAAGGGCAGCTTGCCATCAAAATGGTCGATCCCAATGCGTTCGAGCTAGGAAAGAATGTTGCAAGTACCCCTGGGGCAGTTGTTTTTCAAAATGACTTAATGCAGCTGATCCAATACGCTCCAAGAACTCCAAAAGTAAACAGCACGCCACTTCTGATCGTGCCGCCTTGGATCAATAAGTACTACATCTTGGATTTACGACCTGATAACTCATTTATCAAATGGGCAATTGAACAAGGACACACGGTATATGTGATCTCGTGGGTGAACCCGGACGGAAAACTAGCCCACAAGACGTTTGACGATTACTTGCTCGAGGGCCCACTTGCGGCGCTTGATTACATCGAGAAAACCAATCAAGTCGAGTCGACCAATGTGATCGGCTATTGTCTTGGCGGTACTCTTACAGCTGTGATGCTGGGTTGGCTAAGGGCGAACAACCAAGCGGAGCGTGTTTCGAGTGCCACCTTCTTTACGACGATGATCGACTTTGAAAACCCAGGAGAGCTAGGTGTTTTCGTCGATGCCGAGGGGATTGACACACTCGAGAAGAAAATGGCAACGCGAGGTTTTCTCGAAGGCTCCGAGATGGCATCAACATTTAACTTATTGAGAGCGAACGATCTGATCTGGTCCTTTGTAATCAACAATTATTTGTTGGGCAAGGAACCCATGCCATTTGACCTGTTGTTCTGGAATTCCGATGCAACCCGAATGCCCGCAAAAATGCACTCGTTTTATTTGCGGCAAATGTATATTCATAATCGATTGCGCGAGCCTGGAGCACTGGAAATCGCCGGCACTCGAATTGATCTTTCAACAGTTACAACGCCTACCTACTTCATCTCAACTCGGGATGACCATATCGCGCCTTGGAAATCGACATTTGCTGGAGCAAAACTGTTTGGCGGAGATACAACCTTTGTTCTTGGTGGCTCTGGGCACATCGCTGGTATCGTTAACCCACCGACCGTCGAGAAATACTGTCATTGGACCAATGCCGGACTCTCTCACGATGCGAACACATGGCTAGAAACTGCAGATGAAACTCCGGGGTCCTGGTGGCCACACTGGAAAAACTGGGTTTCTAAACGAGCAGGAAAGAAAGTAGAAGCACGTAAGCTCGGCGCCAATAAACAAAAAATTATCGAAGAGGCACCTGGCACCTACGCGAAGAATCGCCTGGATGTCACCGCCAAACCTAAGACGGCAAGCAAACCCAAAAGTACCCGTAAGACACCCACGAAACGAAAGCCAGCGAAAAAGACTAGCTAAAGGCGCTGTCCAATCGAGCATGCCTGTTTGATTATTGATCGTTTTATTCGATCAATAAAGTTATTTTATTTCATTGGACCGATCAACCGTGATCCCTCAAAATTCAGCCATTCCTTCAACTTTAGACCGATTTAAAGGAGAAACACATGGCACTTCAAGACTTCGCAGGCACCAAAGTCCCCAACGTGAATTTTCGCGTACGCGAAAATAACGAGTGGAAAACGATTACCACAAATGAAATTTTTGCAGGAAAAACCGTTGCGGTATTTTCCTTGCCAGGCGCTTTTACCCCGACCTGCTCCTCAACACACCTGCCACGATTTAATGAACTGGCCCCCGTCTTCTTCGCAAACGGCGTAGATGAAATCGTCTGCATTTCCGTTAACGATACGTTCGTCATGAACGAGTGGGCAAAAGACCAAGAGGTGAGCAATGTTCGCTTACTGCCAGATGGCAATGGAGAATTCACTGAGCAACTCGGTATGCTCGTTGACAAAAGTGATCTTGGATTTGGAAAGCGTTCTTGGAGATACTCGATGCTCGTCAAAAACGGCGTCGTTGAAAAAACTTTTATCGAGCCCGAAAAACCAGGTGATCCATTCGAAGTATCAGATGCCGAGACGCTATTAAATTACATCAACCCGAATGCAAAAAAACCAGATCAAGTGGCTATTTTCACACGCGAGGGTTGCTCATTTTGCGCCAAAGCAAAAGAAACGCTAACTCGTTCTGGCTACGACTTTGTTGAGATTCCGCTTGCTCATCAAAACCGAAGCAGAGTGATTGGCGCAGTTACTGGCGCTCAAACCGTTCCTCAAGTATTCATTAACGGAACGTTGATTGGTGATGGCGAAGCACTCGAGAATTACCTCGCAAAAGCAGCGTAATCCAAAAAAATCCCGAGTATCGGTCGATGCTCGGGATTTTTTCAATTTATAACCAACAAATAGTACTCAAATACTGTCGTTTTTTGACGACAGGAAAATGTCAGTCAGTTAGTTGTCGGCTTGATATTTATCCAAAGTCGGTTTACCGTACCGCATAGAAATAGTTTGTGTGCGTTTTTTATTACTCGTACTAAGGAAAGCTTTGACGACAGTCGATTCTTTTAAATTATTTCTGTATCCTCAAACAATCTCCGCTCGAGAGAGGAGCCTACTTCGCTCCACCAGTTTCCAACCGTTACATGTTTTTCAACTTAGAAATAAGGAGAAACAAAAATGAAAACTGAAATTTTATACCTTGCTCTTTCCGCTGCTCTCACAGGAATTTTATGGATCCCCTACATTTTGGACCGGATGTCGACGCGCGGGCTGAGTGATACCGCAGGTTATCCGGATTATCCCAAAGCCCAGTCCGCCTGGGCACAGCGTTTAATGAAAGCACATACGAATGCTGTAGAAAATTTAGTTGTTTTTGCGGTTTTAGTGCTCGCTGCGCACGAGCTGGAAATTACTGGAGCAGCCATTGCTCAATCCGCGATGGTCTATTTCTGGGCTCGGGTAGTGCATGCAATCAGTTACACAATGGCGATCCCTTGGGTACGAACGATTGCTTTTGTTGCAGGGTTTCTTGCACAGGCCTGCATCGCTTGGCACATTTTGATGTAATCAAATTTTTACAGTTGAAAAAAGCAGCCTTAAGGCTGCTTTTTTTATTTTGATCTCCACTTTCTCTCTGCGTCATCCCACGCTTCGAGTGGCTGTAGGTCTGGAACCCAAGCAAGACCGGTTTTTGCATCCGATGATTTCGCTTCTGGCGTTACCACTACATCCAATAGCGCTGGGCGATTTTTCATCGCTCTCGAGATAGCTCCTTCTAAGTCATCCGCAGACTCCACGCGTTCGGCGTATAGCCCGAACGCTTTTGCCATCTGCGCGTAATCGGAAAACTGAAGTTTTGTACCCACTACTTTTCCATGGGTATCGGTTTGATCATGGACTTCAATTTGCCACGCTCCATTATTCGCGACCACAATGAGAACAGGTGCCTTGTGACGGGCCGCAGTGTCAATTTCCATCGCATTAAAACCGAATGCTCCGTCACCAGTTGCAACGACCACGTCTTGATTTGGTCTCGCCAAACTTGCCGATATACCAAACGCAGTTCCGATTCCAATACAACCAAGAGAGCCTGGATCTAAATACGTAGATGCATTTAATCCAATTCGCGCGAATGCGAGAAAATCTCCACCGTCCGCGACAACAATGGAATCATCTTTTAACTGTTTTTGTAATTCAGCAAGTACACGATTCGGATGAATCCGCCCTTGACTATCTGACGGAGCAGATAACATCGCGTCTTTCAATTTCTTTGCGCGCGCTTCATGCTGCTCCCGCAATCCATTGGCCCAAGCAGTGTCAACTGCTGATTTTCTACCGCTCACTTTTTTATTGATTGCAGCAAGCACTGCCTTTGGAGTTGCGAATAACTCGACCACACCTCTACGGTTATCCCGCATCTCGAGAGGAACATCTCCGATACGAACAAATTTTGCTTCACCAAAAACTGCGGGTGAGCCGTAGGCCAATTGGAAATCAAGTCGTCTACCAATCGTGATGACAAGATCTGCATCCCCCATCACTTTTCCGCGCATTGCAGCGACTACCGATGGGTGAGAATCGGGGACCAATCCCTTACTCTCACCGGTGTCAAGATATACCGCTCCTAATTGATCAAGAAATTGACACAACTCTTTTCCGGCGCCGCGCGCACCGCGCCCACTAATTACGAGGGGACGCTTTGCATTCCACATGAGATCAATCGCTTGATCCACGTCATCCGTATGGGGTTCGATATCACGTTTTGTTTTTGGTCGGAAGTGCTCTTCCATTTGTATGGTGGCAGGAACTTCATCACGCAACACATCCGTCGGAAAATCCAAATACACGGGTCCGGGCTCTCCACCGTAACCTTCTGCTCTCGCTACTGCCTCATCAAGCTCTTGTAATACCAAACTTGATTCGCGAACTGTGCGCGCGTAGCGCGTAATGGACTTCAACAAATCCGTATGTACGATATCTTGTAACGCACCTCTATTCTCTTGTGGCCGCGGCGGCAATCCCGATAGAACTAAAACCGATGCGCGTGCGACATGTGCATTCGCGATACCAGTCATGGCGTTAGTTACTCCTGGGCCCGCAGTCACGAGCGCGACTCCGAGTTTCCCCGTCAACTCACTGTACGCATGCGCCATATACACTGCCGCGCGTTCATCGCGAACATCGATGATCTCAATGCCTTCGGCATCGGCTCGCATCCACATCGGCATGATGTGTCCGCCACAGAGTGCGAAGATGCGATCAACACCGCGAGCTTTTAAAAATCGCGCGATGACACCCGCGCTGGTATTTGCATGTAAAGGAGGTACCGGCATGATTTTTCCTACAAAATCTTAGTGAACTTTTTTCTGTTTTTTTCGGCTACGCAAATCGATCGCCCCGGGCTGCTTACGCGGATCAGTTCCGGCCGGGAAGATGTGGATTTTTTGTACTTTTGCGGATGTTCCCAACGGAAGTGAATCCATAAAAAGTACCCAGCCTGGTGCTTTGAAGTAAGCAAGCTGATCATAGCTCCAATCAAACAAAGCGCTCGCAAGCTGCTCTCGCTTCTCTTCGGTGGCGATGTCATCTGCATTTTTTGCTATCACACACGCCATCACCTCTTCTTCTCTCACCTCATCGGGCGCCGCGATAACAGCGACCTGTTTTACTTGATCATGAGCGGTAAGACACGCTTCCACTTCCGCAGCAGCGATGTTTTCACCGGAACGACGAATGATATTTTTCATCCGGTCCACAAAATACAGATAGCCATCCTCGTCTTTTACAACAGAGTCTCCAGTGTGGAACCACCCGTTTTTCCAAGCCTCTTCCGTTGCTTCTTCATTTTTTAAGTAACCGGAGAAGAATCCTCTCCGTGGCTCCTCGGCACTGTAGCGAATCACGAGTTCGCCAGGCACATTCGGGGCTACTTCCCGGTCATTCGCATCGAAAACTTTCGCTTCTACGAAGTCGCTGTCTTTTCCAAAACTACGCGTATGAATTTTGCGAGGCTCGAAATTATCCGTAATGATTCGCCCGGTCTCACTCATTGCCCACATCTCGACAACTGGAAAACCAAAACGCTTTTCGAAAACGTCGTGCTGACTTGGCTCAATCCCGGCGCAAAGCGCGAATCGAACTTGGTGTGAAGTTTCTTCCACAGTTTCAGGAAGTTTCAAAAGAATATTTGGAATGATGCCTTGAAACTGAACCGCAGTCGCTTTAGTTTCCACTAGATCCTTCCACCAAGTACTCGCGTGGAAACGATCTGGGAAAATCACACAACCACCAGTCATCAACATAGCTGGCACAGAGATCGATAAACAATTCGCATGATGTAGCGGCAACGGATTGTAAAGACGCTCACCCTGATCCCGAAAGTCGAGTAAACCCCCAACTGAGATATAGCAACCACCAAACATATGGAAGTACTCATTGGTGAGTATGCAGCCCTTTGGCTTGCCGGTTGTTCCTGACGTATAAAGAAGTGCTACTTCTGTGTTGGCATCTGGCTCACCCGCTAACACTGGGGCTTTCGCCTGCGGGAGTATCTCTGGGAATTGATCGAGCGATATAACGGGTAAGTCCGCTTCAATTTGATTGGCAACTTCGAGCATCTCATCACGACGACGATCTACACACAGCGCTAAGCCTGCCTCCGAGTGCTCAACTACATATTTAATTTCGTCGACTCGATAATCGGGGTTGATTGGAACAATCCCCGCTCCGAGTGCATTTAACGCGAAGTAGTGAAAGAAAAATTCTGGCCGTTGCTCAAAAAGAATAGCAACGCGATGACCTAAACCGATACCGGCTTGCTCATACACTTTTTTCTTTCTTTCTACTTCTACAAGCAAATTTTTATAGGTAATTTCCCACCCAGCTGGATGATAGGTCCGACCCTCCATTGGCGGGACACAATATGCAATACGGTCTGGGTATTTTTCGGTCGTACCGAGAAGTGTGTTGTATAACGTCGTGTAAGCTGCAAGGTCCAGTTTTTTGGACGGTGCATTTTTTAATTGTAGATCTACGCTACCCATAAAAGAATTTCACCTTCAATTTATTAACCGAGACGAGTCGCCAAGGTTCCAGATGCTTCGACAATGTGATGCTCAGCAAGACGTTTTGCCGTCTCGACGTCACCGGCAATAATTGCTTCAAGAATTTTTTCGTGCTGATCCCATATATCACCTGGTGTTTCACCTTTGAGTAGCACTTGACCCATCACGCGCCGCAAATAATTCCATTGTGTTTGCCCACGCTCTGCGATCAATGGATTCTCGGATAGGCCATAAATAAAGAAGTGAAAGTCCATATCTGCCGCAATCATCTCAGCGATTGATCCTTTCTTAACCGCTACCCTGCCGCGTTCGATAAACCCCGCACCCTCTTCCTTCGCGTGCTTACTGCCTCTTTCCGCAGCAAGTCCTGTTGCTAACCGATCAAGTGCGCCTCTTAATTCGTACAAATCTCGTACAAAATTAACTTCAAGAGATGCGACCCGTAGACCTCGGCCGGTGCCCTCGCGCAAAATGCCATGATTTTTTAAAAGTAGAAGCGCTTGCTGAACTGGCTGACGCGATACCCCCAGGGATTCAGCTATTTCCTCTTGTTTGATACGTCTGCCGTCATCAAACTTTCCCTCGGTTATTTCCGAGAGAATCGCTTCGTAAACTTGGTCCACTAGAGTTGGATGAGGCTGCAGCTTGTTCATCGAAAAACCTTTCTTTTAACCACGAATATATTATCATTTTGAATTCAGAATACAAAATGAAATGCTATGAGAAAACAGGTTATTTTGTGTTTTATTTCCTAAAATCAGATAGATAGCGTAATCCCCTGATAGCTCGACTACCGTACCAAGAGGTCATCTCTGCGTCGATTAGGCTAACTTTTGGTTTGCCCTGTGGACCAATTTCAGCCCTCAACTCCTCAACATCCCTTGGTCGAAAAGCGTAGGGCTCTGTGGATAACAATATTTTGTCAACTTTGCCGTAAGTTTGCGATAGATCGATTACTGGATAACGATCTTTTTGTTCCAAATCGATATGCTCCCAGCCCACGAGTTTCAGCATATTCGCAATGTAGGTGTTATTTGAAATGGACATCCAAGGTTGCTTCCAAATAACGTATACAACCCGCTCAATCGGAAAACTTCCTACGTGATCTTGTAAAAATTTATACGCGCTTCTGAAGGCAGCGCTAAGGTCATTCATCTCCCGGTCTCGGCAAAAGATACCTCCGAGTAACTCAAATAGCTTTATGTTGTCCATCGGGGTAATGGGATGCGTAACGATAATATTTGGAACGATCGCTCTCGCTGCGTCTACCAACTCTTTTGGATTCTCATCAATATTTACGATCAGATGCGTCGCCTTTAGTGCTGCAAGTTTTTGCAAATCAAAATCTTTTGTTCCTCCTATTTTCGGAACCGATTTCACCTGCTCTTTGGGATAAAAACAAAAACCAGTGCGCCCAACGACTGATTCTCCGAGACCCAAATCAAACAAAAGCTCCGTGATGCTGGGGACAACACACACAATCCTTGCGCCAGTCTTTACACGCGGGTGTTCGACCCCACTGTCGTCAATTGTCGTATCCAAAACTCTATCCCTGCGCACTTTCTATCGGCAAAGGCACCGCACTACTCTTTAATGTACGAAGCACAAAATTTGATTTTGTCTGGCCGATCCCGGGAATCTTATAGAGACTTTCTCTTAATAACCGCTCGTAGTCTCTCGTATCCTTCACAGCAATACGGATGTAATAGTCATAATCACCCGATACCAAAGATGCCTCTATAACCTCAGGGATCTTCTCAAGTTGCTTACCAAATTCAAATAATGTCTCATCCGAATGGTTATCCAGGCTTACCTGCACAATCACCGATTCGTTGTAACCGAGCAAATTTGGGTCGACCTGGACCGAATACCCGGTAATCACCCCCATCGATTCCATTTTTTTAATGCGATTCCAGCATGGAGTGGTCGAAAGACCCACTTTGGCGCTGATTTCTTGGAGGCTCGCTCGAGCGTCCTCTTTGAGGACAGATAGGATCTTAAAATCGTATTTTGTAAGTTTCATCCTATTTTTTACCTATTTAAGGAAAATTTTTCCCATTTTAACAAAAATATAAAGAAAAATAAGAAACATTTTTCGAGAATGAGTCTGTAAGATTTGCAAATGAAAAGTTTAGAGACTACCCCCGTAGTGACCACCACTGGCTCCCTTCCTACATTGGTAAGTTCGGGAGCCAGTGCTCTGGTTAATACGCTCGTCAAATTGGGGGTAGATACAGTCTTTGGCTATCCTGGCGGGGCCGTCCTCCCAATTTACGATGCCCTCCACGGCGAGAGTCGCCTTCAACACATTTTAGTACGCCACGAGCAAGCCGCTGTACATGCGGCTGAAGGCTATGCGCGAACAACCGGAAAACCGGGCGTCGTAATTGTCACATCAGGTCCTGGCATGAGTAACACCACCACTGGATTACTCGATGCGATCAGCGACTCGATTCCGATCATCTGCATTAGTGGTCAGGTCGCGAAGCCTCTTATTGGTACGCAGGCGTTTCAAGAATGTGACGCCATCGGCATCGCCAAAACTGTTACCAAATGGTCCAAACAAATTACTTCAACGGATGACGTCATCCCAACGACTGTAGAAGCTTACAACCAAGCTATGGGTGGACGACCAGGCCCAGTTCTCATCGACTTCCCGAAAGATATTCAAGCGCAATCTGTTCAAGACATTGATATTAGCCCACTCATCAAACGCATAAGACCAAAAACCGCTGACGCAACTTCATTTCAATTAGCAGCGAAATTAATACTCGATGCCAAAAAGCCGATCTTTTATGGCGGTGGTGGACTCATTAATTCGGGGGTGAAAGCCTGTGAACAATTCACTGAGCTCGTTCGGTTAATCGAAGCTCCGTGTACTTTGACGCTCATGGGGCTAGGAGCCTTTCCGGGTTCTGATCCATTATTTGTTGGCATGCCCGGCATGCATGGCACACTCGAAGCTAATCTTGCAATGCATGGCGCCGATCTCATCGTATGCGTGGGGGCTCGCTTCGACGATCGCGTAACAGGAGAGCTCAACGCGTTTGCCCCAAACGCGAAAAAGATTCATATCGACATCGATGAGAACAACATTAATCGTTTAGTGAAAGTTGATGTTGGACTTCCGGGTGACTGCGGTGAAAATTTATCCGGACTTCTCGCAGTAATCAAACCTCGGGTTAGTGAAAAACAAAATCTCAAACCGTGGTGGAACACCATTCAAAAATGGCGCGATGTTAAAAGTTTGGCGTACGCTACCAATGAACAATCAATCGTTCCACAACAATTAGTGAGCGCGGTAGAACGTGCAACAAAAGGACAAAACCCAATCGTCGCAACCGATGTAGGTCAACATCAAATGTGGTCTGCGCAGCATTTTTGTTTTGATAAGCCTGGTCGCTGGCTCACCTCCGGCGGCGCGGGAACCATGGGCTATGGCCTACCTGCAGCGATCGGTGCACAACTTGCGCACCCAGATGATCTCGTAATTTGCGTGAGTGGAGATGCATCAATCTTAATGAACATTCAAGAGCTATCGACCGCCGTTCAACATCGCACCCCCGTTAAAGTCATTCTTTCGAACAATGGCTACATGGGTATGGTGCGTCAGTGGCAAGAGTTCAATCACGGCGGCCGCTATAGCCATAGCTACACTGAAGCGCTTCCAGATTTTGTATCGGTCGCAAGAGGATTCGGGTGGACCTCAGAACGCGTCGCGAGCCCTGCAGACCTTGATGCCGCGATCGAGCGTTGCATAAAAACTGAAGGGCCGTATTTTTTGGAAGTCGCAGTGGAGAAGCAGGAGAACTGTTTCCCCATGATGCCATCGGGGGTTGCACACAATCAGATTTTGTTGAAAGAAGGGGTCTTTTACCGAGACGACTCCACTGAATAATTTTTATCCAGATTAAAGGCTAGCGGAGTTCACCAAACTCTATAAGTCCTGATCGGATCCCACAAGGACAGATCGATGAGAACAGTAAAGCTGGACGACAAGTACACCGCAACAAGCGGTCACGTATATCTCACTGGCATTCAGGCACTAGTGAGACTCATGATGGTGCAACAACAACGCGATGCCGCCAATGGATTAAAAACTGGTGGCTTTGTTTCTGGCTATCGCGGTTCACCATTAGGGGGACTAGACGAAGCCCTCTGGAAAGCTCAACCCTTACTCGATTTACACAATGTCAAGTTCACTCCAGGAGTGAACGAAGAGCTCGCAGCAACCGCGGTTTGGGGCACACAACAAATTCACTTAACGGGCGAGACGGATTACGACGGTGTGTTTGCGCTATGGTACGGAAAAGGTCCTGGCGTTGACCGATGCGGTGATGTGTTTAAGCACATGAATCATTTTGGTACATCAAAAAATGGCGGCGTGCTTCTGATTGCAGGGGATGACCATGGTGCTTACTCCTCAACGTTGCCGCACCAAAGTGACCATTTATTCTCAGCATCCATGATCCCGGTTCTCTATCCGAGTAACGTCGAAGAATATTTGACGCTTGGACTACACGGTATCGCCATGTCGCGGTTTTCTGGTTGTGCAGTTGGTTTTAAAGCACTAGCCGACACCGTCGAATCATCTGCCTCCATTGATGGCGATATTTTTCGTCCCGAGATAAAAATCCCAAGTGACTTTGTCATGCCGGAAGGCGGACTCAACGGACGACTATCGACTGACACACTGGGAGTCCAAGCTCGAAAACAAGAAGCACTGATGCAGGACTACAAGATTTATGCAGCACTCGCTTACTCACGTGCGAATCGACTCAACCACACAACCATCGATTCTCCGAATGCAAAAATCGGTATCGTCGCGTCAGGCAAATCCTACATGGACGTCTTGGAAGCGCTCGATGAACTCGGCATTGCAGAATCTGAAGTTGCGAATGTTGGAATTCGATTATTCAAAGTTGCCATGCCATGGCCGCTGGAACCAGATGGCATTCGAGAGTTTTCTAGAGGACTCGAGGAGATACTCGTTGTCGAAGAAAAACGACAAATGGTCGAGTATCAATTAAAAGAGCAGCTCTACAACTGGGATGCCGACGTCCGGCCACGCATCATCGGAAAATTCGATGACAAAGGCGAGTGGGTTCACCCTAGAGGGGAATGGTTACTTCCTGCGAAATCTGATTTTTCCGTTGCACAAATTGCACGCGTTATTGCTTCCCGCATCGCTCGATACCACAACTCGAGCGCATTAAAAGAACGTCTAGAATTTTTAGAGTCGAAAGAATCCGTACTGGCTAAAGCGGTCGATACTCCCAATAGACCCGCATGGTATTGCTCGGGATGCCCACACAACACCTCTACGAAAGTCCCTGATGGCAGCCTCGCGCTCGCAGGAATCGGTTGTCATGTTATGGCGACTGCGATCTACCCGAAACACAACAAGACCATGAGTCAAATGGGTGGGGAAGGCGTAACCTGGATCGGGCAAGCGCCGTTTTCCAAGCGAGAGCATGTGTTTACGAACCTTGGAGATGGAACCTACTTTCACTCTGGGCTACTCGCGATTCGTTCTGCCGTTGCAGCAAATATCAATATCACTTACAAAATTCTTTATAACGATGCTGTCGCTATGACAGGCGGTCAACCGATCGACGGTACGTTAACAGTGCCGATGATTGCTCAACAATTAACTGGAGAGGGTATCGAAAAAATTGTAATCGTCACCGAAGATTTAAGCCGATACCGTGATCGACAAAACATTGCCTCTCACATTGAGATCAAGCATCGCGATGAGCTTGATAAAATTCAAAAGCAGCTTCGGGAAGTTAAGGGCGTGAGCGTCTTGATCTACGATCAGACGTGTGCTGCAGAAAAACGCCGCCGCCGCAAAAAAGGGGAAATCGCAACCCCGACAAAACGGCTCTTTATCAACCCTGAAGTTTGCGAAGGCTGCGGTGATTGCGGAGAACATAGTAACTGCACCTCTCTCCTTCCACTTGAGACCGATCTAGGCAAAAAACGTCTCATCGATCAATCATCCTGTAACCAAGATTACTCATGCGTGAAGGGATTCTGCCCGAGCTTTGTATCGATAGAAGGTGGATCACCGAAAAAGAAATATTTGTCGAAAGATTATCAAGAGCAAATTCCAACGCTCCCAGCGCCAGTATTACCGATGGAAAATGGCGCTCCCTATAACATTTTTATTACCGGTATCGGCGGCACCGGTGTGATTACGGTTGGTGCATTAATCGGAATGGCTGCACACCTCGAGAAAAAAGGGGTGTCTGTTTTAGATATGACCGGTATGTCACAGAAAAATGGTGCAGTGACTTCGCATGTAAGAATCTCGCAGCAACCGAATCAACTTCGCGCGCAGCGTATTGCCACAGGGGAAGCGGACCTAATACTCGGATGCGATATGCTCACTGCCGGTAGCCAGGATGCTATTTCCAAAACACGCACCGGCAGAACCACTGCGATTATCAACACTCACGATCAACCCACTGGCGCATTCGCGCAAGATCGCGACTGGAATTTTCCGATGAGTGAAGTGCAGTCCCTCATCAACGAAGCCGTAGCGGATAAAGCGACGTTTCTCAACGCAACTCGTATGGCCACAAATCTCATGGGTGATGCTATTGCAACAAATTTATTTATGCTGGGCCTTGCTTTCCAGAAAGGGCTTATTCCACTAACCGAAGCATCACTTTTGAAAGCGATTGAGCTTAATGGTGTGGCAGTTGAAGCCAACAAGAAAGCATTCCAGTGGGGACGCTTCGCGGCGATTGACCAAAGTGCCGTCGCGCGTATTGCCGAACCCACTCAGCCGGTTTCTTTCACGAAACTCGAATCTTTGAAAGCGATTGTGAGCGATCGCGTTAAGCGATTAACCGATTATCAAAGCGGAGAGTACGCAGAAAAATACCGCTCACGCGTTGAAGAGGTACTTGGCAAACTGGAAGGTAGAGATGTCCGCGATCAGCTTGGGAAAACTTTTGCCAAGAACCTCTTCAAGGTCATGGCCTATAAAGATGAGTACGAAGTTGCTCGCATGCATAGCGATCCGGTTTTTCTACAAAAAGTACGCGAAGCATTTGATGGCGACTTCTCACTCAAATTTAATCTTGCACCACCGCTGATTTCGTCAATTGATGAAAACGGATACCTCCGCAAACGAGAATTTGGATCTTGGGTTCAGGTTGTGTTTAAAGTGCTCGCGAAACTAAAGCGAGTTCGCGGATCCGCGTTTGACATCTTCGGATACACCGAGGAGCGTAGATTGGAGCGTCGCTTGATTCTCGACTATATCGAGCTTGCAAACGAGGCGGTTTCCGCGCTAAAAGAAAAGAACTACGAGATCGTAAAAAAACTCTTGGCACTCCCCGAAGAGGTGAAGGGCTTCGGACATGTAAAATTGGCTGCAATCGAGCGTTTTTACGATCAAAAATCAGCACTCCGGCAACAGTTACTAGCCGAGGGCTGGAAAAAAGCTGCCTGAAGCCAGTAGTAAACGTTATTTATTTTTAGTGCAGGCTGAATCATAATGGATGATTGTGCTCAAAAAGCCTGCCAAAGAAGCTTTGTGGAGAAACTAAAAGCATGACGAATCTGAACGATAGCCCGATTGTCGAACGACCCAATATCAAAGCGAATGTGCGATTTGTCACGGCGGCAAGTCTATTTGATGGTCATGACGCCTCAATCAACATTATTCGCCGAATGCTTCAAGGCACTGGTTCGGAAGTTATTCATTTAGGCCATAACCGATCAGTTGAAGAAATCGTTACCGCTGCTATTCAAGAGGATGCACATGGTATCGCCGTTAGTTCTTACCAAGGCGGTCATATCGAATACTTCAAATATATGATCGACCTACTTCGAGAGCGCGGAGCAGGCCACGTGAAAGTCTTTGGTGGTGGTGGTGGCGTGATCGTTGCCTCAGAAATTAAAGAGCTACACGACTATGGCGTCTCCCGCATTTACTCTCCAGAAGACGGTGCGAGCATGGGCCTACAGGGCATGATCGACGATATGGTCGCGCGTGCAGCTCAAGCAGAAAAACCTCCCGTTACAGAGAGCGTGGACAACATCACGACAACAAACCATCCACTTCTCGCACGGATTATTTCATCGATAGAGCTTGCAACACTCCCCGAAGATCTTCATAAAAATATTCTCAAAAAATCGGATACACAAAAAAATATTCCGGTGCTTGGGATCACCGGCACAGGCGGAGCAGGAAAATCATCACTGACCGATGAACTCATTCGCCGATTCCGTTTAGACCAAAAAGATAATCTGCAAATCGCCGTTATTGCGATTGACCCTTCTCGCAGAAAAACTGGTGGCGCACTTTTGGGTGACCGCATTCGCATGAACGCACTTAGCAGCGAAAAAATTTATATGCGCTCCCTTGCGACTCGCGGTGGCGGGAGTGAGATCGCTGCATGTCTACCCGATGCGATCGCCGCTTGTAAGTGCGCAGGATTTGATCTCATTGTCGTGGAAACCTCTGGGATCGGCCAGGGAGACGCCGCAATCGTTCCCTACGTCGATGTGTCACTTTATGTGATGACGCCTGAATATGGCGCCGCTAGCCAGCTCGAAAAAATCGACATGCTGGACTTCGCCGACTACGTTGCGATCAATAAATTTGACCGCCGCGGCGCAGAAGATGCACTTCGCGATGTTTCGAAACAATACCAGCGTAACCATCAGTTATTTTCACAAGCACCTGATGCCATGCCAGTATTTGGTACGACTGCTTCGCGATTTAACGACGATGGCGTTACTTCGCTCTACCACGCATTAGCTGAGGCGTTAGGGAAGCATGGTTTGAAACGTGGTGAGAGTCACCTTCCTTTGATTGATGTCAAGTCATCTACAAAAGTTTCGAGCGTGGTGCCGCCTGATCGAGTTCGGTACCTTGCAGATATTTCCACATCGGTTCGATCTTACAAACAGGATGCGATCGAACAATCGCGAGTCGCGAGACAACGACAGCAGATTAGCTCCGTTAAGAAAATGCTTGTGGACGAGTGTGGGGAAGAAGTTGCAAACCTGGATCAACTGGCGAGCAAACGTGACTCCAAGCTCACCGGGGACTCGAAAAAATTATTGGCAGACTGGCCAGACCTCAAAAAAGCGTACTCAGGTGATGAGCACGTGGTAAAAATACGCGACAAAGAAATTCGTACACAACTTAAGCGCGAATCACTCTCTGGAACATTGATCCCACGGGTATCGCTTCCAAACTTTGAGGATGAAGGCGAGTTACTCAAATGGCTCTTGCTTGAGAATGTTCCCGGCGCATTCCCTTACACAGGCGGAGTGTTTCCATTTAAGCGAGAAAACGAAGATCCCACTCGCATGTTTGCGGGCGAAGGAGATCCGTTCCGAACAAATAAACGTTTTCATTTACTCTCAAAAGATATGCCAGCAAAGCGGCTTTCAACCGCTTTTGACTCGGTAACGCTTTATGGATTCGACCCAGATCTGCGGCCAGATATTTACGGCAAAGTTGGAAACTCCGGAGTATCGATTGCAACACTCGAGGACATGAAGGTCCTCTACTCTGGTTTTGATTTGTGCGCACCGAATAACAGTGTCTCGATGACAATCAATGGACCAGCGCCGACTATCCTCGCAATGTTTATGAACACTGCGATCGATCAGCAAGTTGACAAGTTCAAAGAGGAAAATTCAAGAGAACCAAATCAAAGCGAATATCAGGCGATCAAGAAACAAACGCTTGAGACTGTTCGCGGAACCGTTCAGGCAGACATTCTGAAAGAGGATCAAGGCCAGAACACCTGCATATTCTCGACCGAGTTTAGCTTGAAGGTAATGGGAGATATCCAGGAATACTTCATCGCGAACAAAGTTCGCAACTTTTACTCAGTCTCCATATCTGGTTATCACATCGCGGAAGCAGGAGCGAATCCAATTTCACAACTCGCGTTCACGCTTAGTAACGGCTTTACATTTGTCGAAGCGTACCTTGCTCGCGGAATGCATATCGATGACTTTGCACCTAATTTAAGTTTCTTCTTCAGCAACGGGATGGATCCCGAATACTCTGTACTTGGCCGAGTCGCAAGAAGAATTTGGGCGGTCGCAATGCGCGAACGATACGGCGCGAACGAAAGATCACAGAAACTGAAATATCACTGCCAAACGTCCGGACGGTCACTTCACGCCCAGGAAATAGACTTCAACGATATTCGAACGACGTTGCAAGCACTGATCGCAACGTACGACAACGCGAATTCTCTCCACACCAACGCATACGATGAGGCGATCACTACACCGACTGAAGAAAGTGTACGTCGCGCAATGGCAATCCAGCTTATCATCAATCGCGAGTGGGGGCTTGCTAAGAATGAAAACTCCAATCAAGGAAGTTTCGTTATTGAGGAGCTCACGGATTTGGTCGAAGAAGCTGTTCTCAAAGAGTTTGAAGCAATCTCCGAAC
>JAURFP010000014.1 GCA_030834275.1 Burkholderiales bacterium
GAAAATCCCTCAGCGATCAAACGTCCGGTTATTATTGATCGGCGAGGAAACGTAATTGTAGGGCTCGATTTAGAAAGATACGAGCAAACGCTAACGACTTAGTTGAACTTGTATAAACTAGTCGTTGACACACTTCAATTTATTTACTGAGTAGGGACCAAGAATGACCCAAGTTGCGGAAAAAATTCAAACAGCTGTGGATGAACTGGTTGTACTTTTGGGTGATAGGGTTTCAACCAATCCCAATGTAAGAGACACACATGGTAAAGACGAGTCGTGGCACCACCCCCACAGACCAGACGCCGTGGTATTCCCCAAGACAAATGAAGAAGTGTCAGAAATCGTAAAAATCTGCGCTCAGCACAATATTCCTGTGATCGCGTATGGGACCGGTACTTGCCTCGAGGGAAATGTCATCCCACACAGAGGCGGCGTCGTTGTCGATCTGATGAACATGGACCAAGTGCTCAGGGTGAGCCAAGAAGATCTCGATTGCACGGTTCAAGCCCGAGTCACCCGAAAACAACTTAATGAACACATAAAAGATTTAGGACTTTTTTTTCCAATTGATCCTGGTGCAGATGCTTCACTAGGAGGTATGGCAGCGACTCGTGCATCAGGCACCAATGCGGTTCGATATGGGACGATGCGGGAGAACGTCCTAGCTCTCACGGTCGTACTTGCGGACGGTCGAATCATACAAACATCTCGGCGCGCAAGGAAATCAGCAGCTGGCTACGATTTAACGCGTATTTTTGTTGGATCTGAGGGAACGCTTGGAATTATCACTGAGGTCACACTAAGACTGTATGGAGTACCTGAGTCTATGGCGTCAGCGGTTTGTTCGTTTGACTCCCTTGAGGGAGCAATCGACACTGTTATTCAAACTATACAATTAGGAATTCCAGTCGCACGAATTGAGCTTCTCGACGATGTGCAAATGAATGCAGTCAACCAATTCTCCAAGCTGGACTACCCCGTCAAGGACACACTCTTTCTTGAGTTCCACGGGAGTGAAACCGGGGTACAAGAACAAGCTGAACTCGTACAAGCCATTGCGGAAGAAAACTCCGGCGGGGAGTTCAAATGGACCACAAAAGCGGAAGAACGAAATAAGCTCTGGGCAGCAAGACATGATGTGACCTACGCCACAAAATCCCTCAGGCCAGGTGCGGAAATTTGGGCAACCGATGTTTGCGTGCCGATTTCAAAGTTAGCTGAATGTATCATTGAAACAAAGAAAGACTTGAAAGAAAGCTTTCTCATCGCTCCGCTTGTTGGTCATGTCGGGGATGGAAATTTTCACCTTGGTTTCTTAATCAATCGTGACGACAAGAGGGAAATGGAAGAGGCAGAACGCTTAAATGATCGTCTCGTTATGAGAGCGCTAGCGCTCGATGGCACTTGCACAGGAGAGCACGGCATCGGTCTTGGGAAGATGAAGTTCCTAACCGCAGAACACGGCGAGGGAGTATCGGTTATGCGGGAGATAAAAAAAGCGCTTGACCCCTATAACATTATGAATCCTGGGAAGATATTTTCAGTTTAGATTCTCGGGTCCATTTTGTAATTTTTTAAGCTTTTGGACTCGTTAACGCAATTAGCTCTAGGGGCCACTGTTGGCGCAGCATGCGCTCCAAAACAACATAGACGCTCAGCTGCAATTGTTGGGGGGATGTTGGGTACGCTCCCAGACCTCGATGTACTAATTTCATACCAAGATCCGGTAGATAATTTTACGAGACATCGAGGATTTTCCCACTCTCTTTTGGTTTTAGTACCGGCCGCATTTTTTTTGTGGTTACTTGCGTGTCAGATATTTGACGCGGTCAGGACTCAGCGCCTTAGATGGTTCCTCGTAATCGCTCTCAGCCTCGTGACGCATCCAATTCTAGATGCCCATACAATTTACGGGACACAACTTTTTTGGCCTATCGTTGCGCCACCGTTGATGTGGTCGACAATTTTTATCATCGATCCGTTGTACTCGATTCCGCTGTTTATCTCCACAATCTACGTACTACTAAAACCTGGAGGACAGAGCAGCAATACAGTGGTTGCATGTGGTTTAATCATTAGTTCCATTTATCTTTTGTGGTCCTGGTATGCGAAATCGATTGTTGACAATGAAGCGCGCCGAGAGATCAGCCTCTTGGGCATACAATCACCTGTTTTCTTTTCAGTCCCGACTCCGTTCAATACGTTGGCTTGGAGAGTAGTAGTGATGGATGGGGATCAATACCTCGAGGGATACTACTCTTTCTTAAACAGTGATAATGGAATTAAGTTTGCGTCGTTTCCTTCTGGCAATCACTTCTACGACGTATTAACGCAAAGCGAAGGCTTGAATCGTTTGCGGTGGTTCTCTCACGGATTTTTAGAGCTCCGAAAAATTGATGGGAAGTTAGTTGCGAGCGATATCCGAATGGGAGCTGCCCCTGACTATGTTTTTAGATTCGTCCTGGCCAAAGATCAAGACGCAGGCCTAGTGCCTATCCCGCCAGAGCGGCTAAGAACCCCCTATACCTGGGATCGCGTTCGTAAAGTATTCGATCGAATCTAAGCCAAACGAACCATTACGATAACCGCGTCCTCATCGCCGACGACACGGGTATCGTGTCCCCGACCCGTGAGATCTCGATGTAACCATACGGAGCCGGGCCCGAAAGACCTCACCTCACCATCGCCTACCTCAATTTGTAATTGCCCACTGACCACGAAGACTTGACCGACACTGGGGGCAGGGTGCCACCCCCCCGCCCAACCCGGTGGTAGGGTAATAACGGCAACATCTTTGGCTGGCAGAAACTCCGAAACATTCATTGGTGCTGCCGGTGGCGCAACATCTACTAACTCAAAATTAAAGTTCACATCCCTGAAATGAGTCTGATCATTTGCATCGGTAAAAATTTCGGAATATTTCATTTGGTTTACCTTTTAAAGGTTTTATTACTCTCTTCTTAAACATTTATCTTTTATGGGAGCCATCGCAAAATCCTGGCTTCGCTGTTCTACCGCACCTACATAATTTAGTATGCGCCCCTCGCCAAACCACCCGTTCACCACATAGCACCTCAAGATCACCTCTAACATAGATTGGTCCATCCTCAATAATTTCTATGATTAGAGTTTGATCGTCCACAATAGGTTTGGGAGTTCGAACTTGGTAGTCGACTGGACCTTCGATGACAGAGTCAAATCTGTTGCCCTTGTGAGAACCATCACAAAACGGTGCGTTCTTTGTGCCTCCGCATCGGCATAGCAAACAGTTGACGCCCTCTTCAAGTTCTATCTCTCGATCAGCGGTTACGAGAACCCCTCCGTCTATGACGGCTGGGCCATTTGGCTCCAAAACGATTTTTCGAGGCATTTGCTTAAAACGTAATAAGCTTAGTGAGCGGTCCATCCACCATCAATCGAATACGAGGATCCAGTAATTGATCTCGCCGACTCGGATACCAGAAAACTTGTCAGTGAGGCAATTTCTTCAATCTGAACAAATTTCCTAGTTGGCTGACGTTCAAGCATAAAATTTTTTATGACTGCTTCCTTTGACATTTTTTTCTCGATAGCTAATGCGTCGACCTGAGTTTGAACTAGAGGCGTTTCTACCCAGCCCGGACAAATCGCATTGCAAGTAACCCCAAACTCAGCTAACTCAAGCGCAACTGATTTGGTGAATCCAACAATTCCATGTTTCGCCGCGACATAGGCCGACTTGAACGGGGATGCTACTAATCCGTGTGCAGACGCTATATTGACGATCCGGCCAAACCCATTTTTCTTCATAGATGGGGTAACCAGCCTAGTAGTATGAAAAGCCGCATTCAGATTTATATCAATGACTCGGTTCCACTGCTCAGTCGGAAAATCTTCTACCGCGGATACGAACTGGATGCCAGCGTTATTAACAAGGATATCTACGCTACCGTGAAATTTGAGTACACGTGTAATCATTGATTCAATTTCTATGGGATTCGCAAGATCTGCATCCTCAAACGTTACCGCGACTTCGGTCTCCTTTTCGATATCTGATCTTAAATTCTCAATATCACCTTTATCACCGAGCCCATTTAGAACAATATCGTATCCATCTCGAGCCAATTTCCATGCTATCCCGAGCCCAATTCCCGAAGTAGAACCCGTCACTACAGCTACTCTTTTTTTTCCCATCAAACTCTCTTTACGTTAGTGATAAAACAAATCTTTCAATTGCATCAATCGTTTTTTGCTTTTGATCTACATGGGGAGAGTGTCCACAACCTTCTAATATTGCCCGAACAGTCTTCCCACAAGATAATTTTTCTATTGCATCAACCTGAGCGAGCGTCCCATATGGATCGTCAGAACTTTGCACCACCAAAATCGGGGAGTGAATTTTCGTGACGTAATCCTCGATGTTCCATTTTAGAAATTCTTTGGATAACCAAATATCATTCCAACCCCAAAAAGCCGAGTCCACATCTCCATGATATTTTGAGAGCCGAGAACGCAGATCGGTATTTTCGAAAGTTTTTTTCGCCTCCTCAATACTACGTACTGTTAACGTTTCAACAAAAACGTGAGGCGCCATTAGTATTAATCCATTGGCGGTGTGCCCACTTCCCGAAAAGATCAGTGCGATTGATGCCCCGTCACTGTGCCCCAAAAGAATTGGTGAGGTAACGTCTAAATGATCTAACACAGCGGGAAGTATCTCCTGTGCTTCTCGATGCATGTAATCAACATCACGCGATTGCGAAATAGGCGTTGATTGACCATAACCTTTCCTCGAGTATGCGATGACTTCTCGGCCTAGGTATTCCGCAAGCTCCTCCGGAAATTTTTTCCAAAGCGCAATAGATCCCAAACCTTCGTGTAACATCACAACCGGAGTTAAAGACCTCTGACGGTCCGGCACTGGACTATGGCGGACGAACTCAAGATCATCCCCGTCAACTCGGACATATCCTCGCGTAGTTTCGATCAAATTAAAACCCTACTTTTATTAAACACCAAGCCAGTTATTCAGATCTTGAGATCTGGAAAAAAGCTCTCGCATACTGCCATCAAAAACGATTTCGCCCTTCACCAAAATAACCGCGCGATCAGAGATCTTACCCATTGCTTTTAAATTTTTATCCACGATCAAAGTGGAGATCTTTGTTTCTTTGATGATATCTATAACTTTCCATATCTCTTGAGCAATAAGGGGAGCAAGCCCTTCAGTGGCTTCATCTAAAATCAAAAGATCGGGGTTCGTGAGCAAAGCCCTAGCTATACTCAACATCTGTTGCTCTCCTCCCGAGAGTTGATCTCCACCATTACCTAAACGTAACTTCAATTTAGGAAACGTAGACATGACGCGATCGAAAGTCCAATCTAACCGGCCAGTTGGCCCAGGGCGAGCAGCGACCAGCAAATTCTCTTTTACACTCAGGTTTGGGAAGATACCTCGGCCCTCTGGCACATACGCTATTCCACGACGCGCAATCTCATGAGTAGGTACAGCACTGATATCATGACCCTCATAGACCACGGCTCCCGAACTATGAGGAACGAGTCCAAGTATAGAATTGATGAGGGTTGTTTTCCCCATCCCATTTCTTCCGAGTAACGATACCGTTTCCCCTCTCCCCAATGAGAGGCTTACACCGCGCAGCACGTGGCTCCGACCGTAAAAAGTGTGGATATCAGTAGCAGCCAATAATTCTTCCGCCATCAAGATTCTCCGAGATAGGCTTCTTGAACCTTAGGGTTTTCGCGCACGTCGTTAGGGAGACCACAATCAATTACCTCTCCATCAACCATCACAGTCAATCGATCGGCGAGTGCGAAGATCGCATTAATATCGTGCTCAACCAATAGCATCGCATATTCCGATTTAAGCTCTGACAGCAGGTTGATAATATTTTCAGACTCCTCTGCCCCCATACCCGCTAAGGGCTCATCCAAAAGTAAGATCTTCGGTTTAGTTGCAAGCGCAATTGCGATTTCAACCTGACGCTGCTCACCGTGCGATAAAGTGCCAACTAAGCGATTCGATATCGACTGTAAATCTACTTTTTCTATCGCCATACGAGCGGTGTCCCTTACATCCACATATGCTCGCGCTCCTTTAAAAAATCTCAAGGAAGTACCGTGGTACGCCTGAGCAGCTAGAAAACAATTTTCAAAAAGAGATAGGTTTGGGAAAATATTGGTGCGTTGATAGGTTCTACCGATTCCCAATTTACTTTTTTGGGAGACAGACATCCGGTCAATTCTTTCTTCTCCGATATAAATTTCCCCTGCTGTCGTTCGAAGATCTCCGGAGAGAAGATTAATCAACGTACTTTTACCTGCACCATTGGGGCCAATAACCGCATGTATCTCTCCCGGAGGACAATCTATTGACACATTGGATACAGCAACCAAACCACCAAAATGTTTCGAGATTTTTTTTGCGCGAAGCACCGCAAGCTGTGTCATCCCCGCTCCTCAGACTTTGTACGCTGGAAAAATCCAGCAATACCCTTTGGCAATCCAAGTGCGACGACAACAATGACGATGCCGATCATTAGTTGCCAGTGTTTCGTGGTGACCTGAAAACACTCTTCTAACACCATCAACGAAAATGCTCCTAGGGCCGGCCCCGTTAATGTGCCTAAACCCCCAAAAATAACCATCATCAACACATGTCCAGATAAATGCCACCCCATCATCTCTGGATTCACGGCGCCAAACTGAATTGCAGACAAAAACCCAGCTAAGCCTGCAAGGCCGCCTGCAATCACGAAACAAATTAGTTTGTGGAGGTAAGTCTCATAACCGATAGCGCGCATCCGATGCTCATTGATATGTATTCCAACAATAGTTTTCCCGAATGGGGATTTCAAAAGGATTCGAAGAAACACTATAGTGATAATGGTCGAAATCAGCGCCAAGAAATAAAAGTGATTCGCATTAGAAAAATCCGTTGAGAAACTAACTAGATCAAGGACTGGTCTGTGGTTAATATAAATACCATCAGAGCCTCCCGCGAGATTTGTGTCGTGAAAAAAATAAAAAAGCATTTCACCGAATGCAAGGGTAGCCATGATAAAGAAAATACCCTTTGTTCTAATAACAAGGCTACCGATAATGGCCGCTAGACACGCCGCCCCAAGGACTGACGCAAGCAAGCCCAACATAAAATTTACACCTGCCTCTGTTGGCGAAATAAGTGCCAATATATATCCAGAGAAACCAAAAAACGCGGCATGCCCGAGACTGACTAATCCACAGTAGCCTACGAGTAGATTTAGGCTACTCGCAAAAATTATCATTACGAGAATCTTGCTCGCGAACTGAACGTAAAAACGGTCAGCCACCAGCGGGAGCATCAAAAAGATAATTACCGCGAACGAGAAAAGAAAAACTTTAGATACTCGGTCACGCATCACGCTTTCCCAAATATTCCTTGCGGCCGAAATATTAAGATCACTGCCATTAACAAAAAGACACTCATACCTGCGAGCTCTGGAAGTATTGGAACGCCCAGAACACGCAACTCGACAATCTTCCCGAAAGTATCTATCAACCCCACGAGTAGTGCCGCGAGCATTGCCCCCTTTATAGATCCAAGTCCTCCGATAACAACTACAACAAAACTTAAAATCAATATCTGATTACCCATCCCCGGAAATACCGAAGATACCGGTGCCGAGATCATCCCGGAGAACGCAGCAAGACTGACCCCCAACGCAAATACGAATCTGAAGATTAAGTTGATATTGATTCCCAAGGCTTGGGTCATCCTTCGATTAGACTCCCCCGCTCTGATCATCATGCCAAGCCTCGTGTGCCTGATGAGGTAGTACATACCGAGCGCAAGCAATACGCAAACTCCAGAGATCCAAATCCTATAAATCGGATAATTTAAGCTCTCCGTCAGCGCAATTGATCCTTCCAAGAACTCAGGAATGGCGAGACTGTAGACATCGTCTCCCCATAAGATACTTCTCATCTCGGAAAAAATTAGGATTAACCCATATGTCATCAGCACTTGCTGCAAGTGATTTTTATCGTAGAGATGCCGAATAAATAACCACTCGAGTGCAATCCCGAGTATCAACGTAAGCGCAACTCCGAGTAACAACGAGAGCCAAAAACCGTTAAGCGCCCCAGCGAGCGACCACGCTATGTAGGCACCTAACATATAGAAACTGCCGTGGGCAATGTTGATGATACCCATGATCCCGAATATCAACGTCAACCCACTCGCCACAAGGAAGAGCAGTAATCCGTACTGCAGGGCATTCAAAAGCTGAATGGAGAGAGTAGGAAAATCCATCTCAGTTCTTTCCAGTAGATTCGGGAACGCTAGGCTAGCGCTCTTCGCTTCTACCTAACTTATAAGGAACATCCAGTTCCTGGATCCTCCAGAGCATCCCAAGCCGTTCCGATGACCTTGTTCTCTCCGTTCTCAACTTTTCGCAAATAAAAATCTTGAATCGGGTTATGCGACTTCGACATCTTCCAACGTCCTCTCGGACTGTCAATCGTCGCGCCCTCCATAGCCTTAATCGCAACATCTTTTTGAGACAGATCACCATCCGTAGCCTGAAGCGCTTGAATCAATAACAACCCAGCATCAAAACCCTGAACGGCATAGACGTCTGCTGGTTCACCAAATACGCTCTCATAACTTTCCCGGAACGAAATATTTTGCGGATTTTGTAATGCATCCGAGTAATGAAGCGTGGTCATGATGCCTTCGGCAGAGGCACCTTGCGCCTCCAGCACACCCTCGGTTAGGAATCCCGAACCGTACAGAGGGATCTTTCCCTGTAACCCAGCCGCGGCATAATCTTTAACAAATTTCACTGCTCCGCCGCCAGCGAAGAAACACGCGACTGCGTCGGGCTTTAAAGAAGCAATTTCGGTGAGTATGGCCTGAAACTCGACATTCGGAAAAGGGACAAACAGCTCTTTGACGAGTTCACCACCAGCATTCTCGTATCCTTCTCTAAAGGAAGCCAAAGTCTCTTCACCTGCACCATACTTCCAGGTCACAAACACTGATTTTTTATGGCCATTCTGAACCATCACCCTCCCAAGTGGGTGAGTAGGTTGCCAATTCGAGAACGATGTCCTAAATACATTCGGCAAGCATGCTGAGCCAGTGGCTGCGTTTGCTCCTGCGTTCGGAATAATTACGAGAGTACCGGTCTCTTTTGCCACCTTCACCATCCCCATGGCAACACCAGAGTGGACCGTACCAATTACGACGTCCACATTATCGCGAGTCATGATCTTGTTTGCGTTATCCGTAGCTTTTGCTGGATTGGATTCATCATCGACCGTAAAAAATTCAAAGGTTTTTCCAAAAGGTTTCTCCCCCAGGGAGTTGAGAGCAAGCTTGAAACCATTTTCGATCGCTACGCCTAGTTTTGCGTAGGTACCTGTGTAAGGAAGCATGAAACCTATACGAACCACCTCACCGGATGACTTTGAACAACCTGCTAGTGGTAAAAGGGATAAACCAGCAAACGTGCCTGCTGCTGATAGAAAATTTCTCCTCGAAACAACCTTCATAATATCCCCCTGAATTATTTTCTTAGTTTGAATCTTTGAATTTTACCCGTTGCAGTCTTCGGTAACTCATCGACAAAATTTATCCAACGAGGATACTTGAAAGGAGCGAGGCTGTTTTTCACATGCTGCTTGAGTTCACTCGCCTTTTCCTCGGAGTGTGCTTGACCTTGTTTCATCACCACGAAGGCGCGAGGCTTAACTAAATTTTCTTCGTCAATATCTCCAACGATAGCAGCCTCCAACACATCTGGGTGCGACATGAGCGCTGCCTCCACCTCGAAAGGGGATACATACATTCCACTCACTTTCAGCATGTCGTCTGAACGCCCCCCGTAAGTGAAGTACCCATCAGAATTTTTGCTGTATTTGTCTCCAGCTCTAGTCCACTCACCGACAAAGGTATGCATCGATTTTTCACGTTGGTTCCAGTAGTAGGCCGCGCTGGTCGGGCCTTTAATTTGCAACTCACCCAACTCCCCGATACCGACCTCCTGATCATTTTCTCCAACCAAACGAATCTGGTAACCCGGGACTGGTTTTCCCGTTGTGCCGTAGTTCACTTCCCCTGGTCTGTTCGACAAAAATATATGTAACATTTCTGTGGAACCTATCCCATCCAAAATCTCACTGCCGAAATGTTTCGTCCAACGCTCTCCCAAATCCGCAGGTAGCGCTTCCCCTGCTGATGTTGATATCCTGACCGTAATGTCTTCTGATTTCGGAAGATGTACGGAAGCCATCATTGCTCCAAATAACGTTGGGACCCCACAAAATATCGTCGGCCTGCGTTCTTTCAATCGCTTGAAAACCGAATCGGGCGTAGGCCTCTCCGCCATCAAAATAGTGGTGGCACCAACACTCATCGGAAATGAGAGTGCATTACCTAGTCCATAGGCAAAAAACAATTTTGCCGCAGAGAAAATCACATCGCTCTCTCTGATGCCGAGAATGGGACGAGCATACAGCTCGGCCGTTTGAATCATGCTTGAATGTACATGAACTGTTCCCTTAGGGGTTCCAGTCGATCCAGATGAGTACAACCAAAAACACGGCTCATCACTGACAGTACTTACGGTTTCAAAATCTTCACTCTCCCGATCCATAACAGATCGTAAGCTTTGGAAACCCTCGATAGGCGCGCCCGAAACGACTACATACTTCAGGTAAGGAGATTTCTCGATTGCATCTTTAAACTTGTCAAAAATGGCGGATGAAACCACCAGAGCTTTTGCACGGCTATCACGCAACATGAAATCGTAGTCATTCGGCGTCAATAGCGTATTCGTAGCAATCGGGATAATCCCGGCTTTTATTGCGGCCAAAAAAGTCGAAGGGAAATCGATATCGTCAAGATGCGCTAACATCAAGCGATCTTCCCGTTGAAGGCCAAGCCGCACCAGCACATTACAGATGCGGTTAACACGTTGAGCTAGCTCACCGTAGGAGTATTCCCCGTTGTCATCAATGTAAGCGATTTTAGCGCTACGTCCAGCTTGCAGATTTCTCTCAATGAGGTCGTGTGCGGCATTGTACTCGCGCGGAATTTTTAGCTGTGGCGGACTGACTGAGTGATCGGCTTCACTTACGGATGGCATACTAAAAATCTCGTCTCGATTCTGGTTGCAAATGTTGGTCTTTTAGTAGGATGGGTTCATCTGGCCAAACTAAGCGGCCTTCGTCCTCTCACTAGAAGCTTCCTCTGACGTTAAGTCGGCAAACCAGGATTCGGCCCATTCGCCACCTTCTTCCTCTGGGAGCGTACCCTCACTTGCATCATGAAAAAATACCTCACCAACCCTTCGGGCGCCGAGCTCGGAGAGAAGCTCATCGAATTTTTTTCCACCATGGCAATAGGTTTCCGCATAGGTTCGATCGCCAAGCGCAATGACTCCGTAACGAGTATGCGCAAGATTCGGTTTTTGATCCTTCAGCGCATTGAAAAAATCTCGAGCGTTGTCAGGTACGTCTCCTTGGCCATATGTCGAAGTACAAATTAAATAATCCCCATCATTTTGGAAAACGTCTGGCTCTAGCTTATCCATGTCAATGATGTTTATCTTCGTCCCACTGTCTTCGAGACGCAGTTCTATTTCTTGCGCTACAAGTTGGGCATTGCCGGTCATGGTGCCAACCAAAATATTAAGTATGTCAGTCATTGCTTACTCTCAGAACACAAAAATAAAACGATCGTTCGTTATGCCATCTATAAAAAATCAGTAATTATGCAATATAATTCTTTTAATAATTATTTTTTAGAACTATCTTGCTAACAATATGTCGATATTATAAAGTATAAGACATAAATTTTCTATCTATCAATAATAAATGAAATATATTACATAAAAATGCTAAAGCCCGTTAACCCGTCATCAAAAGTAGGTCTCGAGAAAAATAAAGGCTCAAATGAAATGTACTTGAAAGATTTGGGCTCTAGGATTAGGAAAGCCAGATCTGAGAGAAAGATAACAAGGCGAGCCCTCTCAGAGGTGTCGGGAGTATCGGAACGCTACCTTGCACTTCTGGAATCTGGTCAAGGTAACATATCCATTGTTCTGCTCCGCCAAGTCGCTATTTCTCTTGGAGTAAGCCCAGAGAGTCTGATATCTGACTCCGGTTCACTTAATCCAGACGCCTATCTTATTTCTGAAATTGCAAAAGGTTTAAGTCGTAACAAACTTGCCGAGCTCAGGAAGCTCGTTCTCCACGAACTCAAAAACGATCCTACAGAGCGCTCAACGCGAATTGCCTTGATTGGACTTCGTGGGGCGGGAAAGACCACCGTCGGCGGCTTACTCTCTACGTCAACGGATTCCCCCTTTGTCGAACTTGATCAGGAAATTGAAAACTCAGCGGGTTGTAACCTCTCCGAAATATTTATGACTTACGGCCAAGATGGTTATCGCAACCTAGAAAAGTCGTGCTTGGAAAACCTCTTGTCCTCATCCAGTGATTTCATCTTAGCAACCGGCGGGAGCATCGTACAAGAGCCATCCACTTATGAATTATTACTTTCAACATGCTTTACGGTCTGGCTCAAAGCAGATCCGGAGGAACACATGGAGAGAGTGATCTCCCAAGGAGATACCAGACCAATGGCTGGAAATTCGAAAGCCATGGACCAGCTCAAAAGCATTCTCAACGAAAGAGAAAGCGCTTACAGTCGCGCTGACTTAACAATCGAGACTTCTGGCAGACGGCCTGGCGAGATACTTTCAGAAATCACCGCCCACCCAAACATCCGACCTCGCACGCTTCAAAACAATCGATTGGAGGCAAGCGTATGAAACTCGAAACCGTTGGAGCGAAAGAAGAAGATTCGGTACGGATAAACTACGACACATCACCAGAACAGTATGTTCACTGGAAGCTACAAGTTGATGGGCCCGTAGCAACCCTGAGTATGGATGTTAACGAGGACCGGGGTTTGAAGCCCGGATACAAGCTGAAACTCAATTCTTACGACTTGGGAGTGGACATAGAACTTTATGACGCCATTAACAGGATTCGTTTTGAACATCCCAGTGTGAAGTGTGTGGTCATTACGTCTGCGAAAGAAAGGATGTTTTGCTCTGGAGCGAATATCTACATGTTGGGCCAATCGAGCCATCCTTGGAAAGTCAACTTCTGTAAGTTCACGAATGAAACGAGGAATGGAATGGAGGACTCAAGTCGTCACGATGGGTTGAAATTCCTTGCGGCGATTAACGGCACGGTGGCGGGCGGAGGTTACGAGCTCGCGCTTGCTTGTGACGAGCTTCTCATGATTGACGACCGCTCGTCATCGGTGAGTTTACCCGAGGTTCCTTTGCTGGGAGTTCTCCCCGGAACGGGCGGTCTCACCCGAGTTATCGATAAAAGAAAAGTTCGAAGAGACCTTGCTGATGTTTTTTGCGCAACAACCGAGGGCGTAAGGGCAGAAAAAGCATTGACTTGGGGGCTCGTGGACGACATTGCGAAACCACAACAATTTCCGGATGCCGTCGAAAGAAGAACCAACGGGCTAATTCAATCCAGCTCGAGACCATCCAGTGAAAAGGGAGTGATGCTCTCCCCACTCATTCGAACAATCGATGCTCAAGGCATTCACTATGAAACAATCGACGTCGAAATAAATCGGTCAGAGCGTAATGCGCGAATTTGTATTTCGGGCCCGAGTGATTCAAATTCAAACTCGCTTGAAGAGATCATCAAAGAGGGAGCGAATTGGTGGCCCCTAAAATTTGCGAGAGAATTGGATGACGCCATTTTGCAACTCCGCACGAATGAGATAGATCTTGGTACGTGGATATTCGAGTCAAAAGGAAATATACAAAACGTTCTCGATATCGATAACGCATTACAGAAATTTGAAAGTCATTGGTTTGTCAAGGAAACAATCGGATTCATTCGAAGAACACTAGCTCGGCTCGACGTAACGTCTCGCACTCTGATTACATTGATCAATGAAGAGTCTTGCTTCGGTGGAACTCTTTTTGAGATTGTCCTCGCAGCCGATCGTAGCTACATGCTCATGAACGAGGAAGACGAACACTCACCAACGATTGTGCTGTCGAGCCTCAATGTGGGTCACTATCCGATGGTCAATCATATGTCTCGCCTACACAATCGGTTCTTTGGAAAAGATAAAGAGATTGCTGATTCGCTTGCACTTGTTGGGAAACTCTTATCCCCTCAAGTTGCATTAGACGCGGGGTTAATAACCTTTGCACCCGACGATATTGATTGGGAAGACGAAGTACGGATAGCGATAGAGGAGCGTGCAAGTTTATCGCCAGACGCGCTCACAGGTATGGAGGCGAGCTTACGCTTCTCGGGCCCGGAAACTATGGAGACACGAATTTTTGGCCGACTATCAGCTTGGCAGAATTGGATATTTATCAGACCCAATGCTGTTGGTGAAGAAGGTGCATTGAAAGTTTTTGGTACTGGCAGCAAACCAAATTTTAACTGGCAACGAGTTTAGAAATCGGAGCGATTATGAGTATCAATTACAGCGAGAAAATACCAAATAACGTAAATCTAGCGAGTGACAGGAAGCTGCAACGAGCGCTCGAACACTGGCAGCCGCATTTTCTCAAATGGTGGGAAGACCAGGGCCCCAGTGATTTCGCTGCAAACGATGTCTACCTGAGAACAGCCGTTGGAGTGGACTCCCAAGGATGGGCAAGTTACGGACACGTAAAAATGCCAGACTACCGCTGGGGTATATTTTTAGCCGATCAAATCCCAGATCGTAAAATAGGTTTTGGTGACTATTACGGACAACCAGTTTGGCAACAGGTCCCTGGGGAATTGCGCTCGCAGTTTAGACGCATCATCGTAACGCAAGGTGATACTGAGCCGGCATCCGTCGAGCAACAACGCCTTCTCGGATTGACTTGCCCTTCCTTATATGATTTACGCAATTTATTCCAAGTCAACGTAGAAGAAGGTCGTCACCTCTGGGCCATGGTATATCTACTACATTGTTATTTTGGGCGCGATGGGAGAGAAGAAGCAGAGGAACTGCTCGCTAGACACTCTGGAGATTCGGATAACCCTCGAATCTTGGGGACTTTTAACGAACCCATTAGCGATTGGTTATCCTTTTTCATGTTCACGTACTTCACCGATAGGGACGGGAAGTTCCAACTCAAGAGTCTCGCGGAGTCTGGATTCGACCCGCTTGCGAGAACATGCCGGTTTATGCTGACAGAAGAAGCGCACCACATGTTTGTTGGAGAGACTGGTATTGGCCGAGTAATCAAAAGAAGTTTAGAGGTAATGAAAGAGCTCAGTACAGATGATCCAGCCACGATCCGCTCGCAAGGTGCGATTGATCTACAAACAATTCAACGCTATATGAATTTCTGGTTTACCTCTTCGTTAGACTTATTTGGTTCTGAAGTGTCATCTAACGCCGCATCATCGTTTGCCACGGGGATCAAAGGACGGCCCGATGAAGAAAAATATGATGATCACATTTGCTCTGACGCAACATTTGAAATTGAAACTCCGGATGGAACGGAAAATGTTGGGATGCGTAATGCTATGAACGAAGTAATGCGTGACTCGTACATCCAAGATTGTGGGATTGGTTTGAAGCGCTGGAACATGCTTATCAAGAGAGCAGGTTTTGATATCGAACTCTATCTCCCAAGCAGCAAATTTCGTCGCTCAATCGGAAGTTGGGTAGGTTTGCCAGTTGATCCACATGGAAATTTAATTGATCAGGCAACTTATGATAAAAAATTAAGCGACTGGATCCCAACTGAATCGGATAGAGTATTTGTAACCAGCTTAATGCAAAAAGTCACTGCACCTGGAAAGATGGCTGGTTGGATTGCACCTCCCGACCGCGGGATCAACAACAATGCCGTCGATTACGAATACGTACGCCTTAATTAAAAAAGGGGCCTCGGCCCCTTTTTTAATTGAAAGTTTAACTCTCTCGAATTCTTGGCACTTTCCGCACAATTAACGAGTACGCGACCGGGATCACGAACAATGTAAGTAGTGTCCCAATAGACATTCCACCAACAATTACCCATCCAATCGCCTGCCGCGCTTCAGCTCCAGCACCGGAAGACAGTGCAAGAGGAAGAGCCCCGAGCACGGTAGCAAGAGCAGTCATTAAAATTGGCCTCAACCGCAACGAAGCAGACTCAATAACAGCTTCCAGTCTCTCCTTGCCACTTCGACGTAACTGATTCGCAAACTCCACAATCAGAATACCGTTTTTTGTAATTAGTCCAACAAGCATCACCAAACCAATTCGGCTATAAATATTGAGCGTCCCGCCTGTCCCAAACTTAGAATTCAGCCACATCACAAATAATGCCCCGACGAACCCAAGCGGCACCGTGAGCATAATCACAAATGGCCCGATAAAACTCTCGAACTGAGCGGCCAAAACCAAGTAAATAAATATCAGCGCGAGAACAAGTGTAATTTTCATTTCATCACCCGTTTCTCGGAACTCACGTGATGCCCCGTTCAAATCTGTACCAACGGACTTTGGAAGCTCCTGCGCAACGACAGAGTCTATGTAGTCAAGCACCTCACCCAAACTCGCAGTTGGCCCAACGTTACCATTGATGATTGCTGCCCTGAACTTGTTGAAATGATTTAATTCTTTTGGCGACACTGTTTCCTCAACCTTCACCAAATTCGATAGCTGGACTAACTGATCACTGTTGGTTCTCACATAAATAGACGTTAGATCTGTAGGTCTTTGCCGCTTGCTATCTTCCATTTGAAGAACAACGTCATACTGCTTACCCTCTCGCTTGTATCGAGTGACATCTCGCCCACCCAACAAGGTTTCTACGGTACCGCCTATATTCGCCATTGATACGCCAAGCGACGCCGCCTTGTCTCTGTCAATCACGACTTTTAATTGAGGTTTATTTAATTTTAAATCGGTATCAAGGCCCGTTATCCCAGGATACTGGCTTAACTTAGCCATCACTTTTCCTACATTTTCCTGCAGCTCCTCGTAGGAGTTTCCGTAGATCACATACTCTACTTCTTTCGCCAAGAAACTTTGACCGAGCGACAGTGGATCTTTTGCAAAGGAGATTACCCCCGGCAAACCCCCAAAAAGTTTCGGCGTCAATGCTTTAGAAATCTCAAGCTGACTTCGCTGACGTTTATCCCAATGTTCTAGCACAGCAAATCCGATTGCAAGATTCACTGGATTAGGTCGCTCTAACCCAGGCGCCACCACCTCAAAAAGTGTCTCTATCTCCGGTACATCTTGACCAAGAATGCCAGCCACCTGCTGCATATACTTGTCGGTGTATTGCATCGTAGAACCTTCAGGAGAAATTGCGAAAGCCATAAAGACACCGCGATCTTCAAGTGGCGATAGTTCCGGTTTAAGCTGCATAAATAACCAAACCATCGCACACATGGATAGGACAAAGACACCGACTACAAACACCCATCCTCTCAAAACGAGATCAAGGACACGTCGATAACCATTATTCATCGCGTCGAAAATCTTCTCGCTCGCAAGGTATAAGCGCCCATGCCCCTGGTGACTCTTCAATAACCACGAACACATCATCGGAGTGAGCGTTAGAGCGACAAAACCGCTCACCACCACTGCCGAAACTACGGTCAAGGCAAACTCAACAAACAACTGACCAACTCGCCCAGTCATAAAAACGAGCGGCATAAACACTGCGGCCAAAGTGATCGTCATCGCCACAACCGCAAAACCAATTTCCTTGGCTCCCTTCATTGCCGCTTCAAATTTTCCTAGGCCATTCTCTATATGCCTATGAATATTCTCTAACATCACAATGGCATCGTCGACAACCAATCCGACCGCCAGCACAATTCCAAGTAGTGTCAATACGTTCACAGAAAAATCTAAAACGTACAAAAAGAAAAAAGCTCCGATCAAAGATATTGGGATCGTGATTATGGGAATAATCGTGGCTCGAGCACTCCTGAGAAACACAAAAATCACAATCACGACAAGCAACAACGCTTCGAACATAACCTTAAAGACGGAATTTATCGCCGCCGAGATAAACTCAGAAGTATCAACCGCAACTTTTAACGACATACCTTCCGGTAATCCAGCAGATAAGCGCGGCACCATATCGCGAACTGCTTGAGCTAGAGCTAACGTATTGCCTGTTGACTGTTTCACAACGCCCAGGCCAAGCGCCTCCTCACCTGAGACTCGCACAATCTTTCGATTTTCATACGGACCGGGCGCCGCATAGCCCACGTCTCGTAACCTAATCGGATAACCATTCACCTCGCTTATAACCATATCGTTAAAGGCTTCTGGGCTACGCAGATCCGTTTCTGTCAGTACAGTTAATTCGCGATCGGTACTTTCGATTCTGCCGCCAGGTGAGTCCAAATTTTGCTGCCGAAGAGCACTTTCAACATCTTGCGCCGTAAGCCCCCTGGCAGCTAATCGGTCACGATCGAGCCATACTCTCATCGAATATCGACGCTCACCTCCGATAATTACCGTAGCTACGCCAGACAGCGCCTTGAGTGGATCCGTTAGATACCGATCGGCATAATCCGTCAGCTCCATCGGAGTGTGACGATCACTCGATAAAGCCAACCACATGACAGGCCAGGCATCCGCCTCGACCTTACTGATAACTGGATCGTCTGCATCCGCCGGCAAAAGAGTTTGTACCCGCGATACTCTGTCCCGCACGTCATTCGCCGCGTCCTCCACATCACGGTCCGTGACGAATGTAACGGTAATCTCGCTTACCTCTTCCCTGCTGCGCGACTTAATAGTGTTTACACCCTCGATCCCAGATAAAGCATCCTCCATAGGAGTGGTCAGCACACTCTCGACTACTTGCGCGGTAGCACCCTTGTAGACGGTCCGCACAGAAACTATTGGCGGGTCGATCCGTGGGTATTCCCTAACCGATAGCCGATCATAGGAAATGATACCGAGCAGCACTATCAACAAACTAAAAACAGTGGACAAGACAGGGCGGCGTATTGATATTTCCGAAAGAATCATAATTTTCTCAGTCTGATTTTCTTAGCCAAAAGAAACGCTAGTTACCTTTTGGTTCAGCAGCTCCCATCACCATCACGGGAGCTCCGTCTCGCAACTTGATCTGGCCATCGGTAACAATCATGTCACCGTCAATCAGCCCAGAAACAATTTCTACAGATCCCGGTTGTCTAGTGCCAAGCTCTACCTTCGTGAGGGCAACTACTCCTTCGACCACCTTGAAAACGAAGTTTTCGGTGCCTTGCGGCCATAACGCACTTTCAGGAATCGATATAACATTCTCGCGAGCGGACATCTCCAGTGAGACTCGCGCATACATCCCGGGTTTCAGTTTTCCGCTGTCATTCTTGATGACACCCCTCACCAAAACAGTTCGCGTCTGTTCATCTATCAACGGTTCGATGGCATAAACTTTGCCAGAGAAAATAGTTTCTGGAAACGCATCGACAGAGATTGAAATTTTTTGCGTAACCTTTACTGCGCGTAGGAAAACCTCTGGCACTCTAAAATCTATTTTTACCGAATCCACATTCTGCAGACTGACAATGTCATCGCCAGCTCTAAGAAAAGCACCAGGACTTACTTTCCTTAAACCCACCAGCCCAGAGAATGGGGCAGCGATTTCCGTCTTGCTAAGCCGCGCCTTCATTTCAGCGACTTCCGCTGCTAACCTGTCAACAGAACCTGCTTGCAGGTCTAGCGCCTCCTTACTAATAAACTTCTTTTCGTAAAGCTCCTTTGATCTTGCATATCGCTGAGTCTCTGTTCTCAGATCCGCATTCACCGCAGCAAGTTGCGCTCGATGCTCACTGTCATCGATCAGCACTAGTGGTTGCCCCTTCTTTACAGTCTGACCCTCTGAAAATTTCAGCTCCTTAATACGACCACTAATTTCAGGACGAATAATTACAGATTCGTTCGCCAAGATGCTACCGACGGCAAAAATACTATCGGTTAATTGCCCAACATGTACTTGCTCAGCCTTAACAGGAAGACCTCTGGGTTTGGACGCGGCAGGAGTTTCTTTTTTTGGATTTTCCTTTGGCCCAACTTCTTCGTCAGATCCACAACCAACCAGGAATAATGAACAGGCGAAATACACCACCCATGATTTTTGAGTTACCACTTTCAAATGTACCCCCTCATCTGTTCAAACGAAATTTCAAATAAATTTTCAGAAATATAGTCAGAACATTAAGTAACTAAATTGAAGATTGTTACCTTCAACATAAACACATCAACCGACTGTTTCTATGCTGCAGAACCACCCTGTTCCTCTTGGGCCTTCGCGATATCATCTCGCACCTGCTCCATACTAAGTCCAGCCATTCGATCTAAAAGACCTTCTAGCGAAAAAGCCGGAACAGCACCGGCCTTTGAATACAGCACAATTTTTTCTCTAATGACTACCAAAGTGGGAATAGAACGTATTCCAAAAGATTCCGCTAGCTCTTTCTCTTCTTCTGTGTTGACCTTCCCAAAATAAACACCAGGATACTTTTCAGAGGTATTTTCAAAAACAGGCGCAAAGGTTTTACAGGGGCCACACCATGGCGCCCAGAAATCTAAAATCACCATGTCGTTCGCCTCTAAAATGTTATCTAATTCACTTTGAGAAACATTGTTCACAGACATAACTCACCTTACCTCTTATCAACTAAACAATAACTCGCCACAGCACCACTTGTTCGAAGGCTAGATTGTAACCTTATCTCGCGGGTTAAACCTCCCGAAGTGAAATAGAATCGTGGGAAGCACCAGAAGGTTCAAAACAGTTGACGTTGCGAGCCCTCCAACAATAATTGTCGCCATTGGGCCCTCAATCTCGCGACCAGGTTCGCCAGATCCCAGCGCTAAAGGCATCAGCCCGAGTCCCGTTACAAGCGCAGTCATCAGTATTGAGGGTAATCGTTCGCCTGCACCACGCAAGACTGTATCAAAGTTCCAAGGAATTCCCTCTTCCTCAACCAAATAGTGGTAGTGGGATACGAGCATAATTGAATTGCGCAACGTAATACCAAAAAGCGTCACAAAACCAACCAATGAACCCAACGATAACCAACCACCACTAAATATCACTGCGATGACTCCTCCAACCAGAGCAAATGGCAAGTTCAAAAAGGTAAGGACCATGTTGTGGAATTGATTGAACGCAAGATAGAGTAATAGAAACACTCCGATTCCCGCTAGTAACGAATGTACAACAAGGTCGACCTTCGCCTCACGCTCTGATTCCGCAGTTCCAGAAAACGAGAGGTAGTTACCATCTGATAAGGTCACCTCATCGAGAATAATATTTTTTGCTGTCGCCTCAAACTTACTCAAATCGCGCCCAGCATACTTCGCTGTTACTGTTTGAACGCGACGCCCACCCGAGTGAAGCACCTTGTATCGCCCTCCAACCACTTGAACCTCTGCTACCTCTGACAGTTGTACGACTTGACCGAGATCATTCCGTAACTCGAGTCGATTAAGTGAGTTAACGTTGTTCCTCTCCTCCTCTGCAAGGATGACCACGACGTCGGTTACCTGATTGCCTCTATGAACTTGACCAACAACCTTGCCGTCATAGGCCACTCCAAGCGCCTCAACTACCTCGACGGGGGTCAGCCCAACAGACGATAGCCTCGCTTGGCGCAACTTAACCATCAATTGAGGTGTCCCAGGAGGCGCTTGAATTTGCACATCTTCCGCACCTGGCACTCGATTAATCGCATTAGCGACTCGAATCGCATCTCGATCAAGGGAGTCAAGATCACTACCGTAAATAGTCACCACAAATGGCGCAGCAAATCCAGTGATCGTTTCCTCTATACGCTCAGTCAAAAACGTGTTGACCCCAAAGCTTAACCCCGGAAAATTACCAAAACTCTCACCGGATAACACAGCCCGTATATCACTCAAGACCCGTGCTTGCTCATCACCTCCTAAAGCTCCAATTTCTATCTCGAACTCACTGTAATGAGTTCCAAAAGTGTCCGCTCCATTTTTAGATCTACCTACCCACTGGACAACAGATTGGACGCCATCAATCGAACCAAGTGCCTTCGACACTTTATTACCGATTCTTAATGACTCAGATTCTGACGTACCAGGCACGGCCGTCATGTGGGCGATATAATGGCCCTCCCTCAGAGCGGGTATGAATTCCCCAGAAAACAGCGGAAAGACCGAAATCCCACTAACGACCACCAGAAAAACTACAAATAGATTTCTCGCAAAACGTTTTTCAAACCACCGAAGAACCACTTCATACTTTGGGCGCAAGAAAGCTACTGCAGGAGGGTCCTCCGACGAAAGTTTTATCCGGCTTAACAGCAAATAACAAAGCGCAGGTGTTAAGGTAACAGCCGTTACCAAAGAGGCGAGAATTGCAAAAATATAAGCTAAACCAAGTGGAGCAAATAATTTTCCGGCAATACCTGATAGTGTTAGCAACGGAACAAAAGCGAGGACCACAATAAAAGTTGCATAAACGACTGAACTTCTCACCTCTACAGACGCATTGAGCACCACTTGAGAAATAGGTAACTTATTAACAGCTTCACTGTTAAGCCTCAGGCGACGAAAAATATTTTCTGTATCAATAATTGCATCGTCGACCACTTCCCCCAGCGCAATCGCCAAACCACCGATCACCATTACATTTAACGCTACGCCAAAGTAGTCGAGCACAATAACAGCAGAAAGCAGCGAAACCGGCATTGCCACAGCACAAATGACTGCTGTACGAGCGTTATAGAGAAAGAGAAATAGAATTGAGATGACCAACACCGCCCCAATTAATACATCGCGCTGAACATTGCGCACAGCGGTTTCAATGAAGTTGGCAGGCCGGAAAAGGTTGGGATGCAGAACTACACTCTCCTTTTCGATTAACGGCTTTAACTCCTCCATAGCTTTTTCGAGATCACGCGTAACGGCATGAGTATTTGCGCCAAGCTGCCCCTGCACCATTAAAAAAACACCTGGCTTTGCATTGATTGCCGCCGAGCCTATCGAATGAGCTGGAGCCTCCAGAACATTAGCAACGTCGCGGACCCTTAGCCAAGCGCCGTCTAGCCTACCAATCACCACCTGACGCAAATCATCCAAAGTTGAGGCGCCAGCGTCTGCTTGAATTATCAGGTGTTGATTTGGAGTTTTAATAAAGCCGGACCCAGGCGAGTGCCCATAATTCTTTAATGACGATACAACGTCGTCTATTGAAAGCTCTGCGCGCCTCAAGCGTTCTGGATCAATCTGTATTTGCCATTGGTTAACGTCCCCCCCGAAGACATTCACTTCAGCAACACCATTAACGGCCAAGAGATGTGGCCGTATCGTCCAATCCACTAACGAGCGCAAGTCGCCAAGCGTTCTTTCATCTGAAGTAACTCCAACGCCAAGAACAGTACTCGCAGACGATGTCAACGGCGTCATCGTCGGTGGATTTACTCCAGCCGGCATCTGAGGACCAAGCGATGCTATTCGTTCACCCACAACTTGGCGATTAACGTAAACATCAGTGCCATCTTCAAAGATCACGGTCACAACAGCTAGACCAGGAATCGATTGCGATCGGATGTTCTTTAAGTTTGGGATTCCCATCAAAGAATTTTCGATAGGCTGAGTAACTAACGCCTCCACCAATTCCGATGGATAGCCCGGCGCCTCGATTTGCAGAACTACCTGGCTTGGAGAAAATTCAGGAAAGACATCGAGATTGGCCCGCGAAACTGTGTAGATTCCATAGAGCACGAGGGTGACCGCAATCGCGACCACAACGCCAGCATGCTTGATAGAATTCTTAACAACACCAGCAATCACAAGTTTTTCTCTCAGCTACAAATTTAGGACAACAATCTAGACACGCGAGAACGAAAATCAATCTTCATTTTCGTTCCTTATCTGATACTTCAATTCTTCAGATAACAAAAGTTGTGCGCCGACCACAACAACCTCGTCTCCCACATTAAACGTCTGACTATCGAACCACCCCTCCCCAACATCGTTTGGATTCACAAGCTCTTTACGGCTAAAGTGGCTTCCGTCTTTTGTGGTGTAAACCCAAGCCTTGCCCACGTGCCAGACCACTGCACTCAGGGGAATAAGAACGCCATCTTCATCTGAACCACTACCGATAATAGTCTGCAACTTTGTCCCAACTGGAAAATAACGATCTACCAAAAATAATTTATTTATCCCCATCGCTTTTTCAGTTGCCCTAAAGTCATCCGAGATATATTTTGCGTTCGCGCTCTCCGAAGCTCTACGTACAGGAGTAACAACTAAGTTTTGACTGGCAGCAGCGGTTTCATTGGATACAGGAAAGTCTATGCGCGCAATAGATTTTTTTGTGTCTAATAATTCGTGTAATTGAGAAGACTTACCATCTTCAATCCAACCAAAAATTTCCTTTCCCCATCTTGAGATTAGCCGATCCCGTAGCGCAACACGGCTATTAGTTAGGTTACGAAACTCCGACTGAGCAACCTCTAATCGGTACTTCGCCTCCTGAAACTCCCTCTCCGAGATATTCCTATGATCATTAAAAAGAACTTTCGCTCTCGAAAATTCAATCTTCAATTGATCAACCAACGCCGCAGTCGCTGATTCCTTCCCCCTGCTCGCAATAAAACTTTCTCTGTCTTCTAAGAGGGAACTTATATCGACTATCTCCCCAAAAGCGGTCAGTCCGATTCTAGATCGGTACGCAGACAGTTTTACCACCTCAACGCCACTCGCGAATTGACTATCAGCTTCTAGAACGACCACCGCCGTCCCATCTTCAAAGATAGCCGTATCAACGGTTTCTATCTCCTCCTCATACTCGTCATCTTTGAACTGCAATTCGTCTTGGTTGAAAATCACGACTATTAAAGCCAGAGCGACTACGAGTGCTCCCAAGATAATGACAACAGTATTTTGACGATCAATTTTCAATTCACCAGCTCCATTGGTATTCGAAAGTCAGGAAGCAAGGATCCCCCTAGAAAAGGAACTTGACACGCATCTTCAAGCGAGGATATCGCGATTAAACGTTCTTGTTCAGCCTGTACTCCTATGTCGTATGCGTTCAGTAACAGCATTCTTTCCCGGTACAAGTCCAAACGACTAATCTTACCCTCTTCAAAATTTACCCTCTGCCTATCAAGCACCTTTAGTCGCTCACGAATTTCCTCGTTCGCAGCAACATCGGTACTTAAAGCATTTTTCAGGCTCATATAATTCGAGTCAATTTCACTCCGTATCGTTGACTGAAGTTCAATTACTTTTTTCTCCATAACCGATCTTTGGAGCTCTGCCTCCATGACTCGCTCTTTTATATTAGTGGGCGGGATGATACCTCCCACCAATGACCAAATGCCATCTCCCTGGTCCCAGAGGTATCCAGGCGACAGAGAGATTTGAGGATATTGGTTAGAAATTTGTATTCGAAAGTCGGCATCAGCCGCACCATAGTCGATAATCAATGCGTGCAAATCAATCCTATTTCTGAGTGCATATTTCCTGTAGATCTGGGATGAGTTCTCCATCTGAAACTTCGATAGAAACTCCCAATTAAACCTAAGACTCAAAACTTCGTTAATCGGTAACCCCGCTATACGAGATATCGCTATCTTAAATTTTTCACTAATGTTCTTCTCTTGCTCAAACTGAGATTTAAATTTAGATGTCTCAAGGGATGCGATTTCATACTCTCCATCGGAAATATAACCCGCTCGATGTCGAGCCTCTAAGAGATCCAATATTTTTTGAGCTAAAACATACCTCTGAGATGCGATAGAAAGACGCTTATCCGAGATTCGCAAGGAAATTAAGTTATCTCTTAGAGCGGATCGTAAATCCCAAGATTTTTGAGCTAGCGCAAGCCGCGCATTGTCCGCATATAACGCCGCTCTCTCTGACAACGCCTGGCGTTTATTCTTTGTGACAATGGGTAACGCCAAAGCCATACCCAAACCCCAAGGTCGTTCACCGGCCAGCGCTTTTTGATGATGCTCTGCAGTCACCTCCAAAGAAATCGGGCTGTGCTGCGCCGAAATCTCTGCCGAAATGAGAGACTTCTTTAGATTCTCTTTAGCAAGGTCAATACTCGGAGAAAAAAATAAGCTCGCCACCATGAACTCTTCCAATCCCCAAGCGACAGGAGGCCACTCACCTTTATATCCAGATTCTTCGAGTTTATCGGAGTGAATATCGTCTTTTAAGGTTCTATCGCTAAGACTTCTTTCAATCTCAGCGAGATCAACTCTACGCTCGAAATATTTAAATTTCTCTCCGCACGAGCAAAGTAGAACCGATAATGTACCGAGCGCGACCGCTCTACCCATCCACCCCAAAACTTGATTCCCCCAAATTCCCAGATCTAGCTATAAGGGGATTGTAAAGCGAAACGGGAAACTAATACCCGATATTACTGGCTAGGTTGAAAGAATATAAGTCCTCTCAAAGTTGAGGATTTAGTTTTTCCATCCCTGAGCGCAATTTATTAATTGCGTTTAAGTACGCTCTCGCCGATGCAACTACGATGTCAGTGTCTGATCCATGTCCATTTACAATCTGACCCGCTTTCGATAACCGTACGCTGACTTCACCTTGAGAATCAGTGCCACTTGTCACCGCATTTACCGAATAGAGGAGTAGGTCTGCGCCACTACTAACAATCTCCTCAATCGCCTTAAATGTTGCATCAACTTGTCCACTTCCGGTGGATTTTGCCTCTTTCTCACTTCCCCCATCAGACAACACTATCGTGGACAGAGGACTTTCACCGGTTTCTAGATGCGCCTTTATCGAAATCAATTTGAAATGCTCGTTGTCATGATCGATTGCGTCATCGGAAGAAACAAGCATTATGAGATCCTCATCGAATATCTCATGCTTTTTGTCTGCCAATTCTTTGAATTTTGCGAATGCTGAATTTATGGCTTCTTCGCTACTTAAATCAACACCTAGCTCACCAAGTCGCTGCTTAAAAGCGTTTCGGCCAGAATGTTTCCCGAGCACAAGTTTGTTCGTTGACCAACCCACATCCTCGGCCTGCATAATCTCGTAAGTTTCTCGGTGTTTTAGTACACCGTCTTGGTGAATTCCAGACTCATGCGCGAAGGCATTGGCGCCAACTATTGCTTTATTTGGTTGAACTGGAAAACCGGTAACGGCAGAAACTAGTTTCGATGCAGGCACGATCTGTGTTGCGTCAATTCCAGTATCACATCCAAAAAAGTCCTTACGCGTTCGGACGGCCATTACGATTTCTTCTAGTGATGCATTACCAGCTCTCTCGCCTAGTCCATTGACCGTGCATTCAATTTGTCTAGCACCAGCTTTAACCGCAGCCAAAGAATTAGCTACTGCGACCCCTAAGTCATTGTGGCAATGTACCGACCAAATTGCTTTATCGGAATTCGGGATGCGCTCTATCAAAGTAGCTATCAAACCAGCAAATTGATCTGGCATCGTATAGCCAACAGTATCCGGAATATTGATAGTACGAGCACCAGCTGCGATGACAGCCTCTAATATGCGACACAAGTAATCGGGCTCGGAGCGCCCAGCGTCTTCTGGAGAGAATTCGACGTCTTCACATAAAGTTCTCGCAAGTCGAACGGATTTCACTGCTTGCTCGAGCACTTCATCCGGGCTCATCCGCAATTTTCTTTCCATGTGGATCGGAGACGTCGCAATGAAGGTGTGGATTCTCGGGCTATTAGCGGGTTTCACAGCTTCAGCAGCGCGCCTGATATCACTTTCGAAGGCTCGTGCTAACCCGCAAACTGTACTGTCTTTCACGAGTTCGGCTACCGCCTTAACAGACTCAAAGTCCCCATTACTCGCGGCTGGAAATCCAGCCTCAATGACATCAACACGCATGCGTTCTAACTGCTTTCCAATCCGAAGCTTTTCCTCTTTGGTCATCGAGGCCCCCGGACTCTGCTCGCCGTCTCGCATAGTCGTATCAAATATGATCAATTGATCGGACATACAAACCCTTCTTATGATTCGATAATACTAACTGAAAAGAATCAGGATATCACAGTGTTTTCTGGATCTAGCTATTCGCTTTTGAGCGTCGCCGAAACATCCTGACAATCGCAAATACGTAGCCAGACAATGCATAAGCAAGAAAAGAAAGAAACAGAAGCTCGGGTAGATTGTCCGCGAGGTGAATGAGCAAAATAACAAGAAATGCTATCAATACCACAACGGAAAAAGGAACTGCTTTTCTGACGTTAATTTCCTTGCCACTGTAATAACGAATGTTACTCACCATCGTAAAACCCGCAAAGACTGCTAGCCCCCATGCCAACCAGGGGACGCCGCCGAAGTCATAAGCGGATATCGACCAAATGAATCCAGCAATTAATCCCGCCGCCGCCGGGCTCGGCAGCCCTTGAAAAAACCGCTTGTCTACGGTGTCAGCGTTCGTGTTAAACCTAGCAAGTCGAAGGGCCGCACACCCCACGTAAACGAATGCAGCAATCCAGGCAAGCTTTCCACCGATGGATCTCAACTCTGCCTCGTACAAAACAAGCGCAGGAGCCGCTCCAAAAGCCACCATATCAGCGAGCGAGTCAAACTGCGCACCAAAATCTGATTGGGTGTTTGTTAGTCGTGCGACACGACCATCTAATCCATCAAATATCATTGCTGCAAAAATGCCGATTGCAGCTAATTCAAAGCGATGGTTCATTGCTTGAACGATCGCATAAAAACCAGAGAACAAACCACAGATTGTTATTGCATTTGGCAACCAAAAAAACCGTTGTCTCCTCGAAGCTTTTACCACTGGCGAGAAATCATTCCGCTCTTCTTCTCTATCCATCGCTGGCTACCCTAATTTCTCTCTAATTCCGCAACTATGGACTGCCCACCAACCACCTTGTCTCCAACAGCAGCAATCGGCTTACTTCCTAGGGGCAAATATACGTCTACTCTAGAACCAAAGCGTATGAATCCAAAGCGCTCACCCTTCCGCCCCCGCTCGCCCTCGGATATATAACAAAGAATTCTTCTAGCAATTAACCCCGCAATCTGAATGCAGGTGATTTTCTGGCCCCCGTCAGATTCGATAACAAGGGCGTTTTGCTCGTTTCTATCCGACGCTTTATCAAGGGCTGCGTTGAAGAACTTTCCAGCTGAGTATCTCCTCTCGACAATTTTTCCAGACACCGGTAGCCTATTTGAATGAACATTGAAGACATTCATAAAAATACTAATTTTTAAATTCCTGTCTCCAGTCATTGGATTATTCGCTTCGCCAACCACGATTACACGACCATCGGCCGGCGCACAAACTGAGCTTTCACCTTCGGGAGGGGTGCGAGGGGGATCCCTAAAAAATTGTAGGCTGAAAAAAAATACTATCCAGAGGAGGATAGCTAGCCAATACAGAAAATATGTCGAGGCGACTGCTGCTGCCCCGACCACAAATAAGATCGACCAACCTTCTCGTGCAATCAGGGGATGTCTGGATTTTTGCATAAACCTCTCATCAGAAAAATTCAGACCCCTAATAATGTGGGCCCGATAATCGTCAATTATCGGGCATTATAGCTGGGACTAATTCTTGCTCTTGTCGACCAAGCGGTTAGCTTTAATCCAAGGCATCATCGCTCGAAGTTTGTCCCCAACCTCTTCTATCTTATGCTCACCTGCGATACGCCGACACGACGTCAACTTGGTGTTACCCGTTTTGTTCTCTAGAAGAAATTCTTGAGCGTAAGCTCCAGTCTGAATTTCTTTTAGAATGCGCCGCATTTCGTCCTTCGTCTCTTCTGTGATGAGCCGAGGGCCACGAGTTATATCACCATACTCAGCGTTATTCGAAATAGAGTAACGCATGTTTGCAATACCGCCTTCATAGATTAAGTCAACGATTAGCTTGAGTTCGTGCAAGCACTCAAAGTATGCCATTTCTGGAGAGTAACCAGCCTCGACTAAAACTTCGAATCCCGCCTGGATCAATGCAGTGGTACCGCCGCACAACACTACTTGCTCTCCGAATAAATCGGTTTCCGTCTCTTCTCTGAAATTCGTTTCGATGATTCCGGCCTTACCTCCGCCAATCGCAGCTGCATAGGAGAGCGCTACATCGCGCGCTTTGCCCGAAGCGTCCTGATGCATGGCGATTAGGCAAGGGACCCCGCCACCTTGTGAATACGTAGAACGGACCGTATGTCCCGGCGCTTTGGGAGCTACCATAATTACGTCGATATCCGCTTTAGGATTTACCTGACCGAAATGGACGTTGAAGCCATGCGCAAAACCAACGGTAGCACCCTTTTTGATGTTGGGCTCAACATCTTCTCGGTACACATCAGCGATATTCTCGTCTGGCAAAAGCAGCATGACCACATCTGCGCCTTTAACCGCCGCTCCCATTTCTTTAACATCAAAACCGGCTTTCTTAGCTTTGTTCCAAGAGCCGCCACCCTTCCGAAGCCCGACCGTAACGGTCACACCTGATTCTTTCAAGTTAAGCGCATGCGCGTGCCCCTGCGATCCATAACCAAGGATGGTTACTTTCTTTCCTTTGATCAATCGAAGATTTGCATCTTTGTCGTAATAAACTCTCATGTGTCCCTCAAAAAATTAAGTTTGGGTAATTCCTAGCTGGATCACCCTATAGTTTAAGAATTCGATCCCCTCTACCAATCCCAGATGCACCAGTACGCACCGTTTCAAGAATGGCTGTTTTGTCTAACGCTTCGATAAAAGCATCAAGTTTTGATCCAGTTCCTGTCAACTCGATCGTATAAGTTTTGTCAGTCACATCGAGTATCCGCCCACGAAAAATGTCAGATATCCGTTTCATCTCATCCCGGTCTTTCCCGGATGCCCGCACCTTAACAAGCATTAGTTCGCGCTCGATGTGGTTCCCTTCGGTGAGATCAACAACCTTCACCACATCAATGAGCTTGTTTAATTGCTTGGTGATTTGCTCAATGATGTCATCCGAACCGGAAGTAACGATCGTCATTCTAGACAGAGATGGATCTTCGGTCGGCGCAACGGTTAGTGACTCGATGTTATAGCCTCGCGCGGAAAACAGTCCTGCTACCCGTGACAAAGCACCAGATTCATTTTCCAATAACAAAGAAAGAATATGTCGCATGATTTTTAAATTGATTTTTAAGCGATTAAACTAAGATCATTTCCGATAAACCCTTTCCACCTGGAATCATCGGATAAACGTTCTCCTTTTGATCTGTCAAGAAATCCATAAAGACCAAATCGTCTTTCCTTGCAAATCCCTCTTCGAGCGCGGGTAGTACGTCTGAGGGTTTCTCAATTTTCATTCCGATATGTCCGTAGGACTCCGCTAGCTTTACAAAGTCAGGAAGCGCGTCCATGTAAGACTCCGAGTAACGGTTCCCATGGAAAAACTCCTGCCACTGCCTCACCATTCCAAGATAGCGGTTATTCAAATTGATGATTTTAAGAGGAAGTCGGTACTGTTTCGCAGTAGATAACTCTTGAATACACATTTGGATACTTGCCTCACCGGTGATACAAACCACCGTGGCATCTGGGTGTGCAAACTGTGCGCCCATAGCATAGGGTAACCCCACGCCCATGGTACCGAGCCCACCCGAGTTAATCCACCTCCTTGGGTGGTCAAACTTATAGAACTGCGCAGCCCACATCTGATGCTGACCGACGTCAGACGTTACGTACGTTTCTTTGTTCTTGGTAAGCTCATAAACCCCTTCTACGACGGATTGGGGTTTAATGACCTGGTCGGAGTTTTCGTATCGCAAACAATCACGCGATCTCCACTCTGAAATCTGACTCCACCATGCTTTCAGAGCAACTGGATCCGGTTTCCGTTTCATTTCGCCTATCTGCGCGAGTAATTCCTTGAGCACCTCAGACACATCCCCAACCACTGGGATATCAACCTTCACGCGCTTTGAAATCGATGAAGGGTCAACATCGATGTGAATGATTTTCCTCGCTTCCTGTGCGAAATGCGCTGGGTTCCCAATAACTCGATCATCGAACCGCGCTCCGATAGCGAGCAATACATCACAATTCTGCATCGCCATATTCGCTTCGTACGTCCCATGCATCCCCAACATCCCTAGGAAAAGAGGATCAGTAGCCGGATATCCGCCCAGACCCATGAGCGTATTCGTGCAAGGATAGCCAAGACTCCGCACTAACTGCGCAAGTAAATCCGAAGCGTTACCCCAAATGATTCCGCCTCCGGTGTAAATCATCGGTCTGCGAGCATTCAGCACTAAATCAACAGCCTTTCGGATTTGTCCAGAATGGCCTTTCGTCACCAAATTGTATGAACGAAGCTCGACAGTTTTAGGGTAAAAGTAGTTGGTTTTATCTATCGTTATATCTTTAGGAATATCAACGACGACGGGTCCCGGTCGGCCAGTCGATGCCAAATAAAACGCCTTTTTTATGGACGGGGCAATATCGGCAGCGTTCTTAACGAGGATATTGTGCTTCACACAGGGACGAGTAATCCCAACAGTATCTACCTCTTGAAATGCGTCTTGGCCAATCGCATGCGTCGGGACCTGCCCCGTGATAACCACCATCGGGACCGAGTCCATATACGCAGTAGCTATTCCACTGATCGCATTTGTGACTCCCGGACCTGACGTCACGAGAGCGACTCCTACCTCGTTGGTACACCTTGAGTAAGCGTCAGCAGCATGCACAGCGGCTTGCTCATGTCTCACAAGGATATGTTTAACCTTGTCTTGCTTACCAAGCTCGTCGTAAATAGGCAGAACCGCGCCTCCGGGATAGCCAAAAACAAATTTGACCTTTTCTTCCGCAAGACAACGTGAAACGATCTCTGCCCCCGTGAGTTCGGCCAATTGGCCTTCCGTCAACTCCATGAGATCACCTAAAATGTTGGTTTATTTAAGGAAACGTTCCAAGATACTGCTTTAAGACAAATAGGTCAAGACAAAACATTGGGTGATCAAAAAGTATCAATTACGAGGGGGTTTTGTGCAGCGTTTCCCCAAGCCAACGCGTCCATTCTTCAAAACAGCTCTCATCCAATGCAGCAACTACCGAATTGGATAGGCTAAGCTCAGCCCAGAAGTCCGGCCGATCAAAAGTCCGAAATTTTCCGTTAGCCTCTTCCAACACGAGAGAACCCGCCGCGTAATCCCACAATTTTTGTCGTCCGTGCAGATACACATCAAACAGCCCTGCTGCCACGTAACACCACTCGAGCGCGGCCGAACCAATGTTTCGTTGGGACGCATACGGGGGCGATTCAACCAAAACTCGCCTCAATCCCCTCGGTAGTCTTTTGAAATCGATGTTAGCCACAGCATGTGATAACTCTTTCTTCAGAACCGAATTTCGGAGTAAACGAGTGCCGTTCGCGTAGGCGCCACCACCGGCCTCAGCGCAAAACGTCTCTTGGGTCATCGGAGCATGCACCAATCCAATAACTGGTCTCCCTCGCTTCAAAAGCGCTATGGATACCGCGAAATGAGGAATTCCATTAATGTAGTTCGTAGTGCCATCTATCGGATCGACACACCAAAAATCCCCCAACTCGATAAGCTTGGATTGCAGATCTGATGGCATCTCCTCACCCATGACGGGCACATCGATGATTTTTGGCAATTCGTCCACCAAACGCGACTGAACAAGGTTATCGATCTGCGTGACGGGGCTACCATCCTGCTTCCTCGTCTGATCT
>JAURFP010000015.1 GCA_030834275.1 Burkholderiales bacterium
GAGAATGTTGTGGCTTCTCAGTTGGGATTGTTTGGGGTGTTTTTGCGTATTAGCGAGGCCCCCGAGAGCGTGGCTTAATTTGCCTGTATTTGTTAGCCTCGGTCTTTGGCCCCTAGCTCCTCATCCCCAATTGAAAAAGTAATTATTTGATAGCGACTTTTTTTGGGGAGGGGTAGTAAATGAAATTACGGAGTTTAATGAGCGCTGGCCTAGCGAGCGCATTCGCGTTGCTTCTGACAGTCACTACGGTTCATGCGGCGCAACCGTTTAATCTTGAGAACAACATTGTCAACAAACTGCTCGCTGTGAAAGACAAAATGAAGAGTCCGGGAGCCGGATATACGCTACAGTCGGTCGCCTATCCTGGAAGTTTTGTAAGCAAGCCCATGCGATTTGAGAAGACCACCACGATTCCTCAGCCTTTGAGTTCTCAGTCCACATATGTTGCTGCGTGTTACCCAGCGAAATACAGCCTCAAAGCCGAAGTTTCGACGACGACTACTTCTGGAGAGACCTTCTCGAGCGATGAGACGCTCTCCACAGACACTACGGTTACGGTCTCTGGAAGTTATGCTGCTGTGAATGTAGAGGCGGTTGCCAACATTAAAACATCCCAAAGCAAATACAGTAGTGTAACAACTCAACAAGTTGCGGCGAGTAAAAATACTGCGACTGCGACGAAGTCCGTCACTTGCGCAAACTCTGATCAGCCCGTATTTTTCTCTGCGGTTGGAACGGCGAACAAGAATCTTTGGGTAAATACTCGGGACGGTAGTAGCAATATCACTTACACCTTTGACACCTACCCAACTATAAACAGTAATAACCGTGACTGGACGAGCGCACCATACACCGCAACGTGGGTTAAACCAGGGACTACGACTTGGGGAAACAATCTAAGGATTCTTATCTACAACAGTAAGGGTGCTAATTCTGGGGTTTTTGATCGTGCAGCAAGTGGGGACCCAGCGATGCAGTGGTACAACGGCAATACGGACGGTTGGTTCGGCAATAACCCAGATTCTGCTTCGATCACTTTGTCCTATGGTGGAAACAATGCCACGGTCATCTTACGGAATAAAAAAGGTGCCGAGTGGACTGTAACTGGTGGTTTCAACAATCAGATCGCAATTCCAAGTGGTTGGGCTATGTATAATCTAGACTCGATTATTGCGAGTAACGCAGACCGAGTATCGACGCCCTCGCAGACAACAGTCGTCACAGGAAAGTTGTCGGATGTTTTGACATACGCCGATGTTGTGCACACGACGACTGGTAGCTATAACGCCAGTTCCATGCAAGACGTCCAACTGAATGTGACTTACAACATGCAAAGATATGAAGATCTCCTGAGGGCTGGTGGAAATGGAGACATCCTTAAACAGTGTGATCCAAATTTAAAAGCGGCAAAGGAGCGATGGGCCAAATTGTGTGTGGGCTCTGGTGTGCTCAATAATAAAGCGTTGACAATACTTCTTAAGTAGGTATGCCATAGGAGGTCTGGAAACTTTGGTTGGTTGCGAGTTAAAAAAGCAAAAGATATGGCTACGCTATTTGAAATTAGGGGTCGAGCAAGGTTTGTTGACTTATTTGAAGGGCAGGCGCAGCATTTATTGATAGGGGTACTCCTGTACGCCGGCGCAGTAAGCCTGCTGAACCCCGGCGAGGGCGCCGTGTGGGGGTTGACTAGCCTAGAGTGGGCAGTGACCTCGATCTTGTTGGCGATTGCTCACCAGATCATTGTGGCAGTTGTTTTTCGGTTGCAACTACTCTACAACGGTTGGCAGCGATTATTTGGCGTCTATGACATGAAAATATGGGGAGCGGTTTTCCTGATCTTTTTGTTAGCGAGACCGTTTACCGTATTCATGGTCGGTATGAGTGACGCGGGATCGCTAAATGTGTCACGAGTACTAACGCTTTCGAGCGGGGCTATATTTCTCTTGGTATCGCTTTGGGCTTTGTATTCCACGGTGAGACATTTCACTTTAAAACGAGCTTTTGGTGGGGACCATTTTAGAGAGGAAATTCGCGCGCTACCGAAAGTGAACGGTGGGGTCTTCGACTACACCGATAATGCGATGTATGGGGTCGCGTTCCTCGGATTATGGGGTATCGCACTCCTTTGCGATTCGTACTCAGCGTTGGTCGTAGCATGTTTCCAACACGCCTATATATGGGTGCACATGTACACTACCGAACAACCTGATATGCGCAGGATGTACTCTTAAGAAAATGGTCTTGAAATATTTTTTACTCACCAGTTTTGTTATCTTCCTAAGTGCGTGTTCCTCTGTACCTTCAGTCAAAGACCACACTGCTCATAGAAATTCGGACGTAGCCTCGCTCGATCGCTACACGCTCGATCTTAATAACAATGGGGACATACAGCGTTCCATAGAAAATGGGTTGACCCGCACGCAGGTACTCATCCGAGGTGGAATAAAGTATTTATCAGATGGAAACTATGAAAAAGCAAACGAGATATTTAATACTGCATTAACTTTTGACATAGAGAATGGAGTGCTGCATTTTTTAAATGGGTACACCTATCATCAGCAATATCTATCGGGCGATAGCAAAGCCTTGAATTTAGCGGAGTTGGGTTATAAGGTGGCGTTCCAAAAAGAGCCCTCTCTGGCTGGAGTCGCTTACCATCAGTTGGGTATTTTGTTTTTGGATGCTAAACAATATGCTCCCGCAGGTGACTACCTCAATCGTGCAATCAAAGAAGGGCAGACGTCGCCTGAAGTGCTGTATGAGTTTTTACGAGTGTCAGCACTGAGCGGCAATGCAAAAAATACTCAGTACGCAATTGATGCCCTCGATTCCCGACATTGGGATAGTCCTTTACTCGTGAGAGCGAAAGTAATTCGCGCTGCTTCGCAATCGGACGCTGAGCTTACAGAAGGTCTTTTAAAAGAGTATTCCAAACGAGCAATTAGCCCCGAGGACCTAAACTATCTCAGCTTCCGTATTGCTCAGATCGAGGACCGAATAAAAAGTAAGCAGATCCTCGCGCAGAGTGAGGATCCCTCACCTGCAGCTATATCAGATCCTCTACCTTCAAATTCAGACGCTGTGCCATCAACCTCAAGCGATGTAGCAAATGCTTCTGGGGACGCGCAAAACGCACAGGGCAATGCTGAGCCAGTTACCTCAGATGTTGGCTCAGTCCCAACGTTCACTTCTGGTCCAAATGCAGCCTCCAGTTCAGATCCTCTACCTTCAAATTCAGACGCTGTGCCATCAACCTCAAGCGATGTAGCAAATGCTTCTGGGGACGCGCAAAACGCACAAGAGGTTGGAGGAGTGATAACGTCCGAGTCAATTCCATCTGATTTGGGTGGGCAGAAGGAAAAAGATCCTGCATCGATACAAACAAAACCAAAGGCTATCGGAAAATGGCATCGCTGCGATACTGAAACGCAAATTAATACCCAGTCGTTTCAGACGAGTAACTACTCGTCTGATGATCCTTCCAGCACAGATGAGAATACGTTGGCTCCCATCCTACCTCAGCCTTGCCCAGGGGAAAGCCCGAGAACTGCCGTGATTGAGGTTACTATGATCAATTCCATAGAGCTAGAGAGTCAGTCTGCAGGAATAAATATTCTCGACGGATTAAATGCAATCCTTACAGTTGAGGGAGGAAGAACCACATCGGGCTCTACGACAACTACAAGTAGTGAGAGATCTTGGGTTCTCGCGAATGGAGCTTCTACGACGAACCTTACATATTCGCTTAATATCGCTAACGCTGGAACAAACAGGACACGATTTTTAGCTCGCCCAACGATGACCGTGATTGATCGCGTCCCTTCCGTATTTTTTTCTGGAGCGCAAATCACACTAAGCGTTGGAACTGCCTCCGCGTACTCAACGCCGACTGCAGTTGATAAAAGTGTCGGAGTCAGTCTAGCTGTGACCGCAACATTCGTCGATGATGACAGTGTTTTAGTGTCGCTTCGAGCGACTTCTGCAGGCATTGCGACCACTGGGATCCAAGTCACTAATGCACTCTTGCAGCAGACTCGAAATTCTATGAGAGCAAGTGCTGCAATGAAATTTGGACAAACGCTTATTCTTAGCGGGTTGAGAAGCAACAACGAGCGATCGGTCTCCTCAGGAGTTCCATTACTTCAGGACTTGCCTTTAATTCAGTACCTCTTTAAATCAAATACGACAACTTTAGGTACAGGAAATTTCATCGCTCTCTTGACGCTACGCCGCACATCCGCTGACGACTCCAATTCACGGTTGGGTGATTCGAGTGAGTTAGAGACTACGTTAAATCGCTATACGGGATTTGAGGAAAAAGATTTCTTACCAATTACGGAGTCGTCTTCCGAACGTATCAAACGAGTCCTGCAAGACTTATCGCGGCTAATCTATTTTTAACCAGTCGTGTATTGCTAGATTGCTATACGTATTGAGATAGGAAGAACTACCGGCGAAGCGGCAGAGACTCTTCAGTCATTGAATTGTAGAGAACCATGCCGCCGCTATCCGCATACTGTCCTGTGATGGCGGATATCACAACCTGGTGAGTAACCAAAAGGGTCAGAGTTGACTCGTCTAGTTGCTGAAGGAAGGCGTTGAGTTTCTCTAAGACCGATGCTCGATCAAAGTGTCCTTGGTAGAACGAATTGAGGCCAGGGAATGTTTCCGAATCAGCTAAATCTAGCAAGTGCGCCGTTTCAATGCAGCGGCACCACTGGCTTGTGTAAACACGATCTATCTTAATATTAGACTTAAGGAACTTGCCAAGCTGCATCGCTTGCTCTTTTCCTTCATCGCTCAAGTTTCTTTGTGTTTCGCAATCCTCAATCTTGAACTCTTTTGGATCCCCAGTTCCAGGAGCGATTGCATGTCGCATAAATATTACGTTCGCACCAATAGATTGAATCTGCTCTGTTATCGAGTCTGCGAGCAGCAAGCCGGGAGACCAAAAAAATGCTGTTAAAAAAATAATAAGTTTTCTGCACATCAGCGGCTTGAGAAAATTAAATTTTGAAAGTTATGCATATTTTTCTAATAACGTTTATGGATACGCACTACACCATTTCTTCGCTCATCGAGAAGTACGATTAGACTTCCATCCTCGAGCTCGATTAGGTCCCTGACACGACCAAGATTGACGGCCCAATCAGATTCATTGGTCGGCAAGTATTTAGTGTCTAGATTAACCGCAACTATTTTCCCAAACTTAAGTGAGCCCACTAATACTTTTTTAGTGAGTTCAGGAAACATCTCTCCCGTATAAAAAAGCATACCTGAGGGCGCAATACTTGGTATCCACTTCCAAATTGGATCACTAAAACCTTCTGGTGAGTAGTTAAGGCCAATTGAGCCGCCCACATATTCCTCGCCGTAGCTTATGACTGGCCATCCAAAATTCGCATTGGGTTGAATTACGTTGATCTCATCTCCCCCTCTCGGCCCGTGCTCGTGCGCCCATAAGTCACCAGTCCAAGGGTTAAGCGCCAAGCCTTGTGGATTACGATGTCCGATAGAAAATACTTCCTTTTTCCACGACCACGCTCCTTCGGACTTTTTAGTTTTAACAAGACGAATGATCGATCCCGAATCAATTGTTTTATCCTGTGCGTGCTGCCTTTGGCCTCGATCGCCATGAGTAAAAAACAACTCATTCTCAATAATTTGCAAACGACATCCAAAATGCACACCAGAGCCGCTGTCCATATTAGATATGTAAATATCCCTTCCATCCTGTAGTTCGTCGTTGATTAAACGCGCTTCATGAACGGCTACAGCAGTGCCGATTGCAGTTGGTTTGCTATAGCAAAGATAAATATACAGCCCCGTTTTTCCATTAGATACCGCAATGTCTAAAAGCCCCCCTTGTCTATGAACGCGTACCTTCGGCGTATTCTTAATCGTGGTTATGATTTTTGTTTCGAGGGACACAATGTAAACGCCGCCAATTTTGCTCGTGACAATGATGCGTTCTCGATCTAGGTGATCTACGCCCCAAGGAAACGGGATATCCGCTATGACACTGGTTTCGGCTGCATGGCTAACAGCAGGCGTCGTAAAAAGCCACAAGAGAAATACCAGTGGCACATACAACTTACTTATCTTTGTGGCCAAATCATGTTCTCCGATTGATTAGCTCTCAAACCCATACTACATCCACTACTGAGAATCGATAATCGCTCTCAATGGTGCGACCTCTCCCGCTCTTATTTTGTCCTCAGTAATTTGGAATAACCCTCTTACTTCAAACGCGGTAAGACAGAGAATATTATTAGTAAACGCCTCATATTCCACCTTGAACGTCTTGCGTTTCCATTCGGTGATGAACAGCTCTACCTTGAGCACATCACCATCTCGAACCACATGATGGAAAGTCGCACCACAGTCTATTAGTCCCAGTGCAAGTCCATCGACACGCGCTGCTAATTTGTCATGGCTTCCCCACTGTCTTAACCAATCGTGGAATGTTCGGTCAATAAATCGATAGAAATTTGGATAAAATACAATGCCTGCAGGATCGCAATCACCAAAGGTAATGACAATCTCACATTGGTGTTTTACTTGTTTTTGTGGCGCCATGCGGTTTAATCTAACTTGATTTGATAGAACAAGACTACACCAAAAATCGGGCGCTAATGGTTCGATTTAATACGCCGTGGGCCTATGGGTTGCATGGTGACGTTTCCAGAATAAATTGAATAAAAAGGAAAGTAGTGAACGCAATTATTCCAGAGTCTGTTGAAAGAGAATTAATGCATACCCGCCGCATTGAGGTGAACGGATTTCGTCGCCAAGACGGCCTCTATGATGTCGAGGGGACACTGATCGACGTAAAAGATCATGACTTTGAAAACATGGATCGTGGTCTTGTGAAACCCGGAGAGCCGATTCATGAAATGTGGATCCGACTGACCGTGGACTTAGATCTTAATGTGATCGATATTGAAGCAAGAAATATTTGGGGGCCATATAAGATTTGTGGTGAGATCACCCCTAACTTCAAGCGGCTCATAGGACTCTCGATCACGCGTGGTTGGAGAAAAAAAGTTACCGAACTCTTAGGAGGTATTAACGGTTGTACGCATTTGGTTGAGTTATTGGGCCCGATTGCGACGACGTGCTTTCAAACGACGTATCACGATCGCGTGGCAAGAGACCGTAACGCCGGGCGAGTTGAGAAGCCCGCACTCATTGGCAGTTGTCACGCGTATGCACCCGATAGTGTTGTCGTCAAAATTCGACATCCGGAGCACTACACGGGCGATCAGTAACGTTCTCATTTGTTAACATAGTATTCGGGTGTCTTGAGTAGAATATTTTTTGGTAATCGCGATCAGGAAAAACAAACTTGTACCTAATTTATGCGATCTAGAGAGATAACTAAGTGAGTGGTGGGGCGGTATTACTCGCGGCGGGCGCAGGCTCTCGACTTGGAGGGAAGCCCAAGTGCTTGTTAGAGCTCGATGGCATTCCTCTTATTTTGCGACAGCTCAGCGCGCTAGAAAAAGCAGGAGTGGACCAGGTTGTCGTGGTTCTTGGTTACTATGCCGAGCTGATAGAACCGGTGATACGTAACTCGCCAATCAAAATTGTTGTTAATCCAAATCCAGAGAATGGTCAGGCGTCATCGGTTCGCCTCGGTCTGCAGAACTTGTCAGGTGCTGTGGATGCAGTGATTATTGCTTTGGCCGATCAGCCGCTAATAGATTCGGAAGATGTATCTAGTTTAATTGCTGCGTATACGCGACGCGGGAAAAAGTCTATGGTGGTGCCGAGAAAGACAACGACCGAGGGGGAAAAGAAGCCTGGTAACCCAGTCATGATCGACGCGGCCTTACGTGATCAATGGCTAGCAGGGGACGCTGAGATGACTTCTCGAAACTGGCGACAAAAATACCCTGACACGGTATTTTGGTTTGAGCCTCTTAATGATCATTGGTTTATTGATATTGATGAAGAGACAGATATCGTAAACTTTGAGGCGAAAACGGGTCGACTGCTGCAGTGGCCCGATGCGATCAACTCCTTGTTTGGGAAATAGTCGAGGCCACAAACGAAAAATGACAGGAGCCTAAAGTGCGTTACATAAATTCCACCTTGCCTGATAACGAAAAAATAATCTTGGTAGTTGAGCTACATTGGATTCGTAAATTCTTAGCTTGGTTTTACTTGATATTTTTTGGAATCTTTATTATTGGAATTTATTTGTTTGTAAAAATCATGATCGAAAACTGGACAACCGAACAGGCCATCACGGAAAAACGGGTAATCAAAAAAATCGGTTGGATCAAGCGGTCAACTGAGGAGATAAGTCTCAACCGCATTGAAGAAGTGAACTTTAAGCAATCCATCATCCAGCGACTTTTTGGATCGGGAGATATCAATATTCGAGGAACGGGTGGTGGTGAAGTGCGTTTTGTCTGGATAGAAAATCCAACGCAAGTGCATAAGACGTTAAATCAACTCCGTAGTTAAAATAAAAAAGGTTCGGGATAAAACCGAACCTTTTTCTTTCTTTGCAGATGAGCTAGGAAAACTTTCTATTCCCCAGATATCCAGTACTCGACAGTGTAGGGGTGTGCTGCCATCCAAATTCTCGCAGCAACATAAGGCGGATAATCTTTTTCTTTGATCATTTGCTGTAGCTCAGCAACCCACTCTGTTGACATCTCCATCTTGAGCAAGATGTTGTAAATATGCTCTGCAACTTCTTTTTCGGTTTTCTTATTCGCGACTAACCAGGCGGTATCTTTTTTATGGAAGCCACCTTTGGGATCTTTCAGGAACCTGAAGTTTTTTGTGAGGTTAAAGATGTGGGGCTTTGTTATTGGAATCACAAACCACTCTTTGCTTTCTAATCTTTTCTCAACGGTCGCGAACCAGGAGTCGGAATCTAGCGCCTCCGTCGCAAACCCTTGATCGGCAAGCGAGTAGGTTTTGCCAGCATTTTTTGTTTGCTCGTTTAATTCTTTTTCGCGAGTGTCCTGCGTGATTGTTTTGTTGATACGCTCAAGTACTTCGGGTTTTGTTAAATCCTCAATATTTTCTACGATCGATTTTGGAATGTATTTAGGCACTGCAAAACCTGAACGCGCATCATCATAGATCGGAGTCATCAGTACTAGTTTGTCTTTGAGGGATTCGTAATCTTCAGCATCACGGTTGGGAAGCCACGCTGAGATAAATACGTCGACTTCTCCATCTGCCACTGCGTGTAGCATCGTGCTGGTTGTTCCAATTTTTTCTGCGACGTTATACCCTGATCGCTCAAAAACGATCTTAAAAATCATTGCGGCGGCTTCTTGGTAGGACTCATTTGTGTAGCCAATCGCTAGGGTTTTCGCGTTCGCAGTACTTACTCCAATCGCTAGCAGGAGTGTTGCGCATAAAACTCTTAGATTCCTCATCGTGACGTACCTTTGTTGTTGCTTTATTAACTAGTTAGTGTGCGCTATCGAATTATTTATCGTAATGATAGCGGTTAAACACACTCGATTCTTTTTTCTGGTCTATGAGTAATACTTCATAAGGATCTTGTTGGCCTTCGTACATAGGTCCATCCATCCCTGGAGACCCGATGGGCATTCCCGGTACGGTAAGCCCAATAGCATCGGGACGGGACGCTAACAGTCGCTTAATGTCGGAGGCGGGCACATGTCCTTCGATGACGTAGCCATTGATCAAACCAGTGTGACAAGAGCCGAATTTACGCGGCATACCTAAAGTAGCACGTGCGGCATTGTTCCCGACGTCGTAAGCGGTGACGGTAAATCCGTTTTCCGTGAGGTGCTTGATCCACTCCTTACAGCATCCGCAGGTTGGACTTTTCCAAACTTCAATATTTAAACCGCTCTCTGCAGCTTGCGTCACAGCAGGAGACAGAACCAAGCTCATTGCGAGAACTAAAAAATATCTACGTAGATTCATGGATAGCTCTTTTTTTAAGGTGAGTGAGTATTTTCTCTTTCGAGTGTTTTGTGTGTGCGAAGTTCCGGCTTTTTAGGGGATCAAGTTAAACTTGCAATAGTCGCGTCAATTAATTTTCGGGAGATACTAATTGGGCTCGGTAGTTTTTCTGGGAGCTTATTTACGTTAAACCATCCAGCATCCTCAATTTCTTGCGGATCCGGAGTAATTTCACCCGATACATAGTCTGCATGAAAAGCGATCATTAACGAGTGTGGGAAGGGCCAAGGTTGGCTCGCAAAATACCGAATATTGTTCACCCGAACCCCAACCTCTTCAAATACTTCCCGCTCTAAGGTTTCTTCGAGTGTCTCGCCAGGTTCAGAGAACCCTGCGAGAGCCGAGTACATGCCTGGGATAAAGTGCGGGGATCTTGCGAGTAAGAAATCTTTTTCTCGCTGGACCATCACCATGATCGCAGGTGCAACGCGAGGGTAATGTAGTTGTCCACAGTCATGGCATCGCAAACAACGCTCGCCTTCTTTTTGAACATTCTTGTGCCCGCAGCGCCCGCAGAATTGGTGCGTGCGATGCCAATCGATAATCTGGAAGGCTCGTCCTGAAATCGCGAAGAGTTCGTCATCCACAAGACTAAATAAACTCCGTAAACCCATCCACTCTAATCCCGGATTGGTAAGCGCCTCATAGGCAGCTTCCGCGGCATAACATGGCACTCCATTGAGTACCCCTAGGTATTGTTCGCGCGTAACGATTAGACCGAGTTCCGTAGCATGTTCCACTAGGGGGATACTGACTTCCTGCGTTTCCGTGTTTTTTATTACGAGAATATTGTTCTTGTGAAACACAAACCAAAGTACTGGGCCAGATCGATTGCTCGCGACTTGCAGTGCTGGTTCAAACCGACTCGGAGTTGAAAAAATCATTGCGTACAAACTGCCCGTGTTACTTTTTCTTTGGCATGTAGAGATCGGTAATGGATCCTTCGGCAATTTCTGCCGCAAAGAACACGCTCTCAGAAAGTGTGGGGTGTGGGTGAATCGTTAATCCGATATCTTCCGCATCCGCCCCCATCTCTAACGCAAGTACTGTTTCCGCGATGAGCTCTCCCGCATTGCTCCCCACCATGCCTGCACCAATTAATTTCTTGGTTGATTTATCGAACAGTAATTTTGTTATTCCTTCATCGCGTCCCATTGCAAGGGATCTGCCACTCGCGGCCCATGGGAAAACAGCACGTTCGAAATCAATGCCTTCGGCTTTCGCTTGCGTTTCGGTTTTTCCCATCCACGCGAGCTCTGGATCCGTGTACGCAACCGAGGGAATGGTTTTTGCATCGAATGCGACTTTATGACCAGCAATCACTTCCGCGGCAAGTTTTCCTTCGTGGGTTGCTTTGTGCGCAAGCATCGGGTTACCGACAATGTCGCCAATCGCATAAATGTGCGGAACATTTGTTCGCATCTGTTTATCAACCGGGATAAAGCCTGCGTCATTTACGTGTATCCCTGCTACTTCTGCACCAATGAGTTTTCCGTTCGGACGACGACCGACCGCGACGAGCACTTTGTCATATACCGTTGGCTCTGGTGCTTTATCACCTTCAAACGTTGCCTTGAGTCCATTTTTTTGCGCCTCAAGTTTGCTTACCTTGGTGTTTAGGTAAATTGCTTCGTATTGTTTCTCGAGTCGCTTATGAAGTGGTCGAACGATATCTTTATCGGCTCCGGGGATTAACGCATCCGCGAGCTCCACAACAGAAATCTTTGCACCGAGTGCGTGATACACCGTTGCCATCTCCAATCCGATAATCCCACCACCAATTACGAGCATCGACTTCGGGATGCTTTCAAGATCGAGAGCATCGGTTGAATCCATCACGCGCGGGTCGTCGTAAGGAATCCCTGGGATCTTCGTGACTTGCGATCCAGCTGCGATAATTGCTGAGTCAAATGAAACGGTTTTGACGCCATCGGGTGTTTCTACACGGATGAGGTTACTAGATACGAAGGTTCCGTTACCGCTCACAATTTGCACTTTGCGCTGTTTCGCGAGCCCAGAAAGTCCTTTGGTGAGTTTTCCGATGATGCTATTTTTCCAATCGCGTAATTTATCGAGTTCAATCGTCGGTTTTTTAAAGCTAATACCGACTTCACTCATCTCCTCAGATTCGGAGATAACCTTTGCGGCATGCAGTAATGCTTTCGAGGGAATACACCCTACGTTCAAACACACCCCACCGAGTGTTGCGTGACGCTCGATTAACACAACACTTAACCCAAGATCTGCTGCGCGAAACGCAGCGGTGTATCCACCAGGACCAGAACCCAGCACCACCACTTGGGCGTGTAGGTCTCCCTTAGTTGTTGTCGCGCTCACAGCTGGAGCTGCTGCGGGAGTGGGTGCCGGAGCAGATGCCTGCGCCGCCGCTGCACTTACCGTGGGCTGTGGTTTTTCCGCTGGGGTGTCTGCGCCGCCTTCAATCGTGACAATGAGATGCCCCTGGGAGACTTTATCGTTTACTTTCACATGGATTTCTTTCACGGTGCCTTCTGCGCTTGAAGGCACATCCATCGTTGCCTTATCTGATTCAAGTGTAACCAGTGAGTCTTCTTTTTTAACAGTGTCACCCGGTTTTACTAAGACTTCGATAACGGGGATCTCTTTAAAGTCTCCGATATCCGGTACATTTACTTTGATGGTTGCCATAGTTTTTATCCCTTAAAACAAAACTCGACCTCGTGAGTCGAGTCAACCGACTTTTAATTCTTACTGACGGATTTCTCCGTTTCCATAGACGACCCACTTCAAGGTCGTTAATCCCTCTAAGCCTACGGGGCCTCTCGCGTGCAGTTTGTCAGTGGAAATACCGATTTCTGCACCAAGCCCATACTCGAACCCATCTGCAAATCGCGTGGATGCGTTTACCATCACGGAACTTGAGTCAACTTCTCTTAAAAACTTTTGAGCCGTCGTTTCGTTTTCCGTGACGATCGATTCGGTGTGTTGCGAGCCGTAGGTCGCGATGTGATCCATTGCGGCTTCAACGCTATCGACAACTCGAATCGATAATATGGGACCTAAGTATTCCTCATACCAATCTTTTTCTGTTGCCCTCGAAGTGTTCTTTACGAGCGCGCACACCGTATCATCACCACGAAGTTCTACTCCTTTTTCTTGGTAGATCGCACAGATCTTTGGTAAAAACGCGTCCGCTACCGAACGATGCACGAGCAACGTTTCCATGGTGTTACAGGTTCCATAGCGCTGGGTTTTTGCGTTATCTGCGATCTTGATTGCTTTATCAAGATCCGCATCTTTGTCCACAAAAACATGGCACACGCCATCGAGATGCTTGATCATGGGAATCGTTGCTTCTTTGGTAATGCGCTCGATTAGCCCTTTACCACCTCTTGGGACGATGATATCCACGTAGTCATTCAAGGTAATCAGCGCGCCAACCGCAGCGCGATCGGTTGTCTCGATGACTTGTACGATTTCTTTTGATAATCCTGTTTCGACTAACCCACGAGAAACACACTCCCCAATCGCTTTATTAGAGTGAATGGCCTCAGAGCCACCACGTAGGATTACGGCATTTCCCGATTTCAAACACAACCCCGCCGCATCTGCTGTGACGTTTGGTCTTGACTCATAGATGATTCCAATGACGCCAACAGGGACTCGCATTCGACCAACTTTGATCCCACTCGGGCGCTCACTCAAAACAGAAACTTCTCCGATTGGATCAGGAAGTTCAGCCAACTGATCAAGGCCATCGGCCATCGCATGGACCGTGCTGGATGTCAGCGTGAGACGATCGATTAGCGCAGGCTCTAGATTCTTTTCTTTTGCAAGTGTGACATCTTGTTTGTTGGCACCGAGAATTTCGTTTTCCTGGTGACGAATTTCTTGAGCGATATTTCGGAGGGCCGTATTTTTTGTGCGTGTGTCAGCCGCAGCTATCTCTTTCGAAGCTCGCTTTGCTGCTATGGCTAGATTTTTAACGTACTCCAGTTCAGACATGACACTCGTGGGGCTTATGCTTAATGACGAATCTGTCATTTTACCGCGAAACCCCTGCGTAAACGACTATCGCTGTGGGATCAGTGTGATGCCTAGATTTCTTAGACCTTCCCAAGGATTGCCCCTGCGGAGTCCTTTGATTTGCCGGTCAATTTCTGCCGCTAACAGGATGGCGCGCTCGATAATCGATCCAGATAGGAGTTGCGCGGCCCTTGGGAGAAGTTTTTGTCTAAGCCCCCAAACTCTGGCCTCGCGGAGCGCGTCATTCATCGATGCGCCATTCGCGAGCGCGAGTTGTACCCGAAGCAGCGCCCTTGATTCTTCATTGATTGCCCAAAGCACAAGGGGTGCTGCCACTCCCTCAGACTCCAATCCATCAATCATTCGCAGAAACTGAGTACGGTCTTGTTTCAAAATCGTAGGTCCCAAATCAAACACATCAAAGCGGGCAACATCGCTCACCGCATTGGTGACATCATCCAAGTTGATTTTCCCGGGTGGCAGTAATAGTCCCAGCTTCTGAATTTCTTGGTGCGCAGCCATGAGGTTTCCCTCGACTCGATCTGCAATCATTTGCAAAACGTCTCGGTCGGCATTTTGGTTTTGAACTTGTAAGCGCTGCGCGATCCACCGGGGTAATTGCTCACGATAGATTTTATTTGCCTGAACCACTAGCCCATACTTTTCTAAGGCGAGATACCACTTGGATTTGAGCGTGTTTCGGTCAAGCCCGGGAAGGGAGACGAGTGTTATGGTGTCTGGCGGTAGGTTTTCACAAAACTGGGTAATGGCCTCTGAGCCATTTTTGCCAGGCTTCCCGGAGGGAATTCTGAGATCAATGAGCCGCTTTGTTGAAAAGAGCGAGAGCGACTGCCCTTCTTCTCGGAGTTTTGACCAATCGTAACGGCTATCCGCAATTAAGATCGTTCGCTCTTCACACCCAAGTTCTTTGGCGTGTTGCCGAATTAAATCTCCTGCTTCCAGATTTAAAAGCAGTTCATCTCCGAGAACGACAAATAGCGCTTTCGAGTTGCGTTTGAGTTGCTGGGGAAGTTCCTCGGCGCTAATAGCCATGACGCTTTGGACTTACACGTTCATCGCATCGACCAATTGATCGATGCGATCTGGGTTCTGTGTGCGAAGTATTTTCTGAGTCGCAATACGAAGCTCATCGACATTCGACGTTAACACTTTTTGCTTTACTGTCAGTAAATGCGCTGGGTGCATCGAAAACGACTTAAGTCCCATTCCCAACAAAATGCGTGTGAGATTTGGGTCACCTGCAATTTCACCACACACCGCAACGGATTTTCCGACACGATTTGCAGCTTTTATAATCGTCGATAATAAACCGAGTATTGCTGGGTGCATTGGGTCGTAGAGGTGTGCCACTGCATCATCTGCGCGATCAATGGCAAGCGTGTACTGAATTAAGTCATTGGTACCAATTGAGATGAAGTCGAGCTTTTGTAAAAAGGTTTGAATCGAAAGTGCTGCGGCTGGAACTTCAATCATGCCGCCGATTTCTACGTTTTTGTCGTATTTGATCTTCTCGGCATCTAAGGATTTTTTTGCTTCTGCAATCAAATGTAGCGCCTGATCGATCTCGTGCACATTGGAGAGCATCGGAATGAGGATACGAATTTTTCCATGAGCCGATGCACGAAGGATCGCACGCAATTGATGGTGAAATAATTTGGGTTCAGCAAGGCAGAGGCGAATCGCTCGTTGCCCCAGTGCTGGGTTAGGTGCAACCCGACTAAACCCTTCGACTTGTTTATCTGCTCCCAAATCGAAGGTGCGAATCGTGATCGGACAGCCCTTCATGTCATTTACAACTTTGCGGTAGGCTTCGTATTGCTCATCTTCGCTTGGAAGATCACCACGATTCAAAAAAAGAAATTCGGTTCGAAATAACCCAACACCCGTTGCGCCATTTTCTTTCGCTGCTTTCACGTCTTCTGGAAGTTCAATGTTGGCTTGCAGCTCAACTTCGACTGCGTCAATCGTTGCAGTTTTTGTGCGCCGGATGCGTTTGAGTTTTTGCTGCTCGAGGTACCACTGCTCTTGCCGAAGACGATATTCGGATAAAACCGTTTCATCTGGGTTTACGATTACAACTCCAGCAGTCCCATCCACGATTAACATTTCGTTTTCTTGGATCAGTGTGCGAGCTTGATGGAGTGCGACCACCGATGGAATATTGAGGCTTCTTGCGACAATCGCAGTGTGCGAAGTGGCGCCTCCCAAGTCCGTAATGAAGCTAGCAAATTTGTGATGCTTGAACACCACCACGTCGGCTGGAGATAGGTCGTGCGCGACAATAATGGTGTTCTCTTCAATGCTGGCTACGGGTGCTTGACCCGGTCGGCCCAGAAGTGCTTTCAAAACCCGTTCTGCAACCTGACGAATATCCGCTTTTCTCTCCCTGAGGTACGAGTCCTCTATTTTTGAGAATTGCTCGACTAAATGATCCAGTTGAAGCTTGAGTGCCCACTCAGCGTTGCAACTCATCGACTCGATTAAATCTTTTGGAGTTTCTGAGAGGGTTGAGTCCTCAAGAATCATACGATGCAGGTTAATGAACGCTTCAAATTCCGCTTCAGGCACATCTGTCGGAATGTGTTTTTCTAGATTCTTGAGCTCTTTTTGTACCGTTTTAATCGCTCGATCAAACCGTGCTTTTTCTGAACGAATTTTGTTTTTGGCTACGGTGTAATGCGTAACCTCTAGTAATGCATGGGAGGCAAGTTGTGCATGTCCGATTGCGATGCCGCCCGATACGCCCGCACCGTGGATGGTAAAGCTCACTGCGCTCTAGCCCTCTCGGTATAACCCTTGTTCATTTATTCACCCTCTCCGAATTTATCAGCAACCAATGCTTTAATCGCACTCATTGCATCCGCTTCATCTGTGCCGCTTGTTTCGAGTTCAAGCGTTGCTCCTTTTGCTGCAGCAAGCATCATTACACCCATGATACTTTTTGCGTTCACGCGTTTGCCGTCTCGGGTTAACCAGACTTCACTTTTAAATTGCCCAGCAAGCTGAGTTAATTTCGCAGACGCTCTTGCGTGTAACCCCAACCGGTTCACGATCTCTATTTTTTCTGTCAGCATCTACCTCTCCTTAATTTGGAATGCGCATGACGCCATCGACGCCACCGGATACTGCTTTTTCAACCGCTTGCTCAAGCTCAAGTCCACGATAGTTGAGTACGCGAATTAACATGGGTAAATTAATGCCAGAGATGCCGATCACATTTTTACTGAGCAATTTTTGAGTGATGTTGCTGGGGCTTCCCCCGAACATATCGGTCAGCACAATGACACCACTTCCAGTATCGATTTCTTCGATGATTCTCTCTGCTTTTTGACCGGCAGCCTCAAGCGAGTCTGATCCGTTGATGCCCATTTGTGCAATGTTTTCGGTCTCGCCCCCTAGGACGTGGTTTGCACATTGGATGAGGCTCTCCCCGAGTGAGCCATGTGTAATTAGAAGTATTCCAATCATCTTTTTACGACCCGTTTTAGTTTTTATTCTGTATTTTTTGCTCTAGAGCATCGATAAACATTCCGGCAACATTAAAACCGGTTTGCTCGTGAATTTCTCGCATACAGGTTGGGCTCGTAACATTTACTTCTGTTAAAAACCCGCCAATGACGTCCAGCCCCACCAAGAGTAAGCCACGCGATGCGAGCCCTGGGCCAATCGTATTGGCGATCTCACGTTCGCGATCGGTGAGCGGCATCGCTTTGCCTTTACCACCAGCGGCTAGATTGCCACGATGATCTTGACCTTGAGGAATCCGCGCCAAGGCATACTCCGCTGGCTTTCCATCGATTAGCAGCACACGTTTATCGCCTTCGCTAATTTCTGGGATGAATCGTTGTGCCATGATGCTCTCGCGACCAACTCCAGAGAGCGTTTCTAAAATTACGCCGAGGTTTGGATCGCTCTCGCTTGTTCGAAAAATAGACGATCCTCCCATCCCATCAAGCGGTTTGAGAATGACCTGATCATGAGCTTTGATGAAGGATTTGATCGCTGAGAGATTTCTCGTGACGATAGTGGGCGCGGTAAATTCTGGATAGCGCGCGATCGATAATTTTTCATTATGGTCGCGAATCGCGCTCGGTTTATTAAAAACTTTTAATCCTTCTGCCTCTGCAAGTTCTAGAAGGTAGGTGCTGTAGATGTACTCCATATCAAACGGAGGATCTTTTCGCATAATGGCGGAATCAAAATCTGATGGTGTTTTCGTTTCACTCGTGATTTCTTGATACCACTTTGCTTGTTCACCAAGAATCTCTATGTGAGTTGCATTAATACTGATTTTTCCTTGATCCCAAACGAGGTCGCTTTGTAAACACGCCCAGATCTCATGACCTCGTGTTTGCGCCTCAGACATCATCGCAAAAGACGTATCTTTTTTAATCTTGAGTGTTTCGAGAGGATCTAAGATGAATAGTAGTTTCACGCCGATGTTAATCGATAGTTAAAAGGCTCACGGATTGGCTCCATCAATACCCTGATTTTATCAGAGGCTGGAAATCGATTAGCGTAAGCTAGAAATAAAAAAACGGGCGCCAAAGGCGCCCGAAAATACTACAGGGGAAATGATTCTTTGAGATTTTTATAGGTGGTAGGCTGACTCTCCATGTGATGTCGAGTCGAGACCTTCTCGCTCGTCATCAGAAGTAACCCGAAGCCCGCCAACGAGACCGCCAACAATCTTGAACAAAATATAGCTGATGATGCCGCTCCACACGACGGTGATGAGCACTCCTTCTGCTTGTACCCAGGTCTGTGAAGCCATGGTCACACCTTCGCCATAACCACCACCACCGAATCCTTCAGAGGCGAGGATGCCAGCACCAATCGCGCCGACGATTCCACCGACGCCGTGTACCCCGAATACGTCAGCCGAGTCGTCATAGCCAAGTTTTGCTTTAAGACTGGTAACAGCCCAGTAGCAAACGACACCTGCGATTAAACCCAGGATGATGGCTCCCATTGGGCCTACGAATGCACAAGCTGGAGTAATCGCAACGAGACCCGCAACCGCACCAGATGCACCGCCAAGCATGGTGGGTTTACCCCTTGCTAACCACTCGAGGAAAATCCAACCGAGCACTGCAGCTGCTGCACAAAGTTGTGTGTTAACCAAAACGAGTCCGGCGGTGCCGTCTGCAGCAAGTTCACTACCGACGTTAAATCCGTACCAACCCACCCAAAGGAGAGCTGCTCCGATCATGGTCATCACAAGGTTATGCGGTGGCATGGCTTCTTTGCCAAATCCAATTCGCTTACCAAGGACGATACAACCCACGAGACCAGCAATACCTGCGTTAATGTGAACCACGGTACCACCAGCAAAATCCATTGCACCTTTTCCGCCGAGGTATCCGCCGCCCCAGACCATATGACAAATTGGGATGTAGACGAGGAATAGCCAGAGTGACGTAAATAGCAACACGCCAGAGAACTTAATGCGCTCTGCAAATGCACCGATGATTAGCGCGGGGGTAATACAGGCGAAGGTCAGCTGGAATGTGACAAACACATATTCTGGAATGGATCCAGAGAGCGTATCCGGAGTGATACCAAACAAAAATGCTTTATCGAATCCACCGATGATGCTATTGAATGGCCCCTCTGTGAACGCCAAGCTGTAGCCAGCAACTGCCCAAAGGATGGACATCACGGAGAAGATTGCAAAAACTTGCATCAGGACCGAGAGCATGTTTTTCGCTCGAACCAGTCCGCCGTAGAAGAGCGCTAGTCCAGGAATAACCATCATGATGACCAATACAGTAGCCATGATCATCCAGGCGGTATCTCCTGAGTTCAGCGTTGCCTCTTCTTCAGCTGCTTCGGCCTCAACAGCCGGTGCTGAGTCTGCAGCAGTTGCTTCGGTTGCTGCCATTTCGCCGTGGTTATCTGCGAAGGCAATGGTGCCCGTACTAAAGAGTCCGAGTAGTGAAATGATAAGAAGTAGTTTTTTAAACATGACTTATCCCTTTTTAAAGTGCTGCTGCGCCGGTCTCGCCGGTGCGGATTCGTATGACTTGCTCGAGGTCAAACACAAAAATCTTTCCGTCACCAATCTTGCCGGTGCTTGCGGATTTTTCGATGGCTTCGAGCGCTTGGTCGAGAATGTCGTCTGAGATGGCGGCTTCGACTTTTACTTTGGGTAGAAAGTCGACCACATACTCAGCTCCTCGATAAAGTTCGGTATGACCTTTTTGTCTTCCAAAACCTTTAACTTCTGTAACGGTGATCCCCTGAACGCCAATGGCGGAGAGCGCTTCCCGTACTTCATCAAGCTTGAACGGCTTAATTACTGCACTTATTAGTTTCATGGCTGCTCCATGTATTTTTTAATCCCAAAATGGGAACAAATAAACGGCCTAGGCAAAAATCACCAAGACCTCCCGAAAATATAATAAGCATAAATTGTGCCAACTATTAATAAATACATATTAAACAGTATGTTATAAATTTTTATCGACTATGTATTTGAAATTTTGTTTAGGCATCTAGCACCATTTTGGTGCATTATTTGAGAGGCCTAATTGTCAAAACGCTTCAATTTTGAGCATGAAGGGGGCGTCAATAAGAATCGTTCATTGAATGACCCTACAAAGGGTCACTAAAGAGGGAAGTACAGGCAACGGGTTACAATACCGGCTGTCGAATAAACAACGTCGTGTTTGAAGGGTTCAGAAACATGTTGGATAGAAAAATTATTGAAGATCTCGCTAAGAAAATTAATGACCTTGTGAAAAGTACTCCGGTCGGAGACGTCCAAAAGAACGTGAAGGCGGCGGTTTCGGGTTGGTTAGCGAGTCATGATCTGGTCACGCGGGAAGAGTTTGATGTACAAGTCTCAGTCTTACGTCGCGCGCAAGAGAAACTCGCAGTGCTCGAGAAAAAAATTCATGAGCTAGAAAGTGCGAACGAATCGAACGCTTAGTTTTCGAGTGTTGACTCACCTGATAAAAAACTGAAGGAAAATATTTTGAGCTTGGTTGATAACTGGAAAGAAGAAAAGCGCTCTGCGTTTCTCTATCGAATTGTCGCGAAGTGCGAAGTGGGAACAGTTCGCGAAGGACTCTTTAATCAGCTCGCACGTGAGGCGGATAGCCAAGCGGAGATTTGGGTCGAGAACATGAAGCGTGAGGGAGCCTCGCCTCCTAAAGAGTATGTCCCTGATTTTAGGAGCCGCCTGGTCGCTTTTTTAACGAAGCAATTTGGGCCGCGATCGAGCCGACTTTTACTTATTGCGATGAAAGTGCGTGGTATGTCGCTCTACGCGGTATCTGACCCAAGACACTTTGTTCCAGGCTCAACAAAGGGACATGAAGGGCGACACAAGGGTCTCTCCGGTGGCGGTAATTTGCGTGCGGCCGTGTTTGGTGTAAACGATGGGCTAGTTTCGAATTTAAGTTTAATACTCGGTGTTGCAGGGGCGGTTGCAGATTCTGGGGTGATTGTGCTTGCGGGGATTGCGGGTTTGCTCGCTGGCGCGTTTTCCATGGCAGCTGGAGAGTTTGTGTCGGTTAGAAGCCAGCGTGAAATGTATGAATATCAGATCGGACTAGAAGCAGAGGAGCTCGAGCAGTATCCAGAGGAAGAAGCGGGGGAACTCGCGTTGATTTATGAAGCGCGCGGTATCCCAAGAACCATGGCGCAAAAAATGGCAAACGAAATAATTGCGGATCCTGATCGGGCGCTCGATGCACTCGCGCGTGAAGAGTTAGGACTCAACCCTGATGAATTGGGGTCCCCTGTTGGCGCTGCGGTTTCTTCTTTTCTTGCTTTTGGTACCGGAGCGTTAATTCCCTTGCTTCCATTTTTATTCGCGCAAAGCCCCAATGCGTTCGTTCTTTCGATCGCACTCACTGCTGTAGCACTCTTTGGTGTCGGCGCAACGGTGAGTTTATTTGTTGGTCGTGGTGCGATCTATGGTGGATTCAGGATGTTACTGATTGGAACGCTCGCAGGTGCCGTGACCTATTTCATCGGACACCTACTAGGCGTTCAGCTCATTCACTGAACTTAGTCTGCAAAAAACTCCGGCCATCTACCACGAACATAGGTTTGGAATGTTTCCGATAAACCCTGCTCAGTGAGATATTTCCTGGGAACTGGCATTTCAATGGGTTTGAAGCTGGCGTCGCTCGTATACTTATTCGGGAAGTCGAACTCAAGCATCGCTGCTCTTCCCAGCATCACCCAGTCAACGCCCGCGCTCATAGCTTTTTCGGCATCTGCTGGTGTTCTGATTTTTCCTGCGACGCCAAGTTTTACGTCTTTGCGATCCAATTCGGTGAATAAGCTCATCAGAGAGCGCCCCGCGTACTCTTCATCTTCTGCATCTTTGAACGAGTCCCAAAGCGACATATCTAGAAAATCGATCACATTGTCCTGCATGAGCTGACGTGCAATCGATACTGAGTCAACCGTTCGCATACCAAATTTTTCTGCGCTCAAACGTACACCGAGAATGAAGTCTTCGCTACAAGTGTTACGGATGCCGTCAATGATTTCGTACAAAATGCGCGCTCGTTTTTCGGGTGACCCACCATATTTATCGGTTCGTTGATTGATTCCAGCACTTAAAAAATTACACAAAAGGTAGCTGTGCGCACCGTGTAATTCGACCCCATGGTATCCCGCCTCCTCAGCTCTTTTGCCAGCGGCTATAAAATCTTGTACGACTTTTTCAACCTCCGCAGTCGACAAACCTCGGGCTCCACTCTCTGCATGATCTGATGCGGATACGGGCGTCTCTCCAATAACCTCTTTGGTTGCACGGAGTCCCCCATGGTGGAGTTGTACGATCGCGACGCTATCAGATTGTTTGATCTCGTTCGCAAGTCGGGTTAATCCTGGTATGTGTTTGTCGTCCCAAATACCCAGCTGACCAGGAAATCCCTTTCCATTTTCTTGTACGTGAGATGCGCAGGTCATTGTCATCCCGAATCCACCTTTTGCACGCATTGTGAGCCACTTAAATTCGTCTTCACCCAACGTGCCATCTTCGTTGCTTTGCTGGTTCGTCAGAGGAGCGAGAAAAAATCTGTTTTTTAACTCGGGGCCACGCTTAAATTTAATAGGGTCAAGCAATGAGGTCATATTTATCTTTTTACTCTCTGTGTATTTTTCGAAGAACCAGATAATAGCGTGTTTGATGTGGCGCGTTATGAAACCGGCATTTATACCTGCCAACAAATATTTCAGGTTGCTATGATTACAATAGGAGTTAATTAAAGTTTTGGAGAGGCAAATGAAGCGCTACGGGGAGTTTTTAACATCAGACGAAGACAAAATGTTTGTCGAGGCGGTGCGAACCTATATCGATAAAGAGGTGATGCCGGTTCGCGGGGCGCTAGATGAGGATTACTCAGTTTTTGAAAAAGTAAACCAAGGTCTTGTTCATCTCGGTATTCAGAAAAGAGGATTCGCAGAGCGTTACGGTGGTTTAGGAATTCGTTCTGCTGTCACGGTTTGCGCTATTACCGAAGAGATTTCCCGAGGTGACGCTGGATTGTCATTGCATTGTCTCTTGGTTCCTTGGGCGCTATCTGCTGCGATGGGCGCACGTAACGAATACCTGATGGATAAATTTATTCCGATGTTTTGTACGGATACACCAAGGGTGGGTTGTATGGCGATTACTGAGCCTGCTGGTGGTTGTAATGTGGAGGACAGCGCGGAGCGTGCGAGAACAATTCGCACGAGAGCTCGTCGAGACGGAGACGAGTGGGTTATCAAGGGTGAAAAAATGTGGCCGAGTGCCGCAGGGGTGGCTGACTTATATTGCGTCGTTTGTACTGCCGAAGGTGATACCGATGAAGATAGTCTTGCGTTGATTTATGTTCCAAAAGACACACCCGGTCTTTCATTCGGAAAACCTGAGCCGAAGATGGGTATGCGTGTGACGGATGTCAACGCGGCAATTTACTTTGATGACGTTCGAGTTCCAGTCGAGTACCGAGCGGGTGGGCCAGGAGTAGATTGGCAATTATTCAGAGCAAATATCGCTTGGGGCAGATTAACGAGTGCGCCAATGAGTTTAGGGTGCGCACAAGCTGTGCTTGAAACCGTGATCGAATATACCTCGACGAGATCGTATGGTGGGAAGCCTGTGAGAAACCATTCGCTACAAGCAGCGATGATTGCGGATATGTCGATTGGTATTGAAAGTGCGCGCGCGTATTACATGAGTGTTGCCAAGATGTTCGATAACCGAAAAGCATTCGGTGGAGTAAACGAGGATTACCTGCTTGGGAAGGCGAGTGCGGCGAAGGTGTACGCGTGCGATGTGACCGAAATGGTTTGTGCGAAAGCCATGGAGCTTATGGGTTCCTACGGCTACAGCACACAGGCTCCAATTGAAAAGTATTTACGAGATAGCAAAATTATTCAGCTGTGGTTGGGTGGTGCGCAGCTCGGGCGTCTTGATGCCGCGCAGGCCTTATACCCGTATACGAATTTTAGTTCATAATTATCATTAACATGGCGCTCGCGCCATTGACATGACTAAGGGGGTTCGCTAGTGTGCGTGGCCCTAGTGCGCCGATTTGAATCGCAGCTTGCGGGCGCCAAATAAATTCGCTAAAGCGTGAGGCTAAGACCCGACTGCTTTAGTGGCCGGGTTTTTTTGTTTTTTTGGAGTTTTTCTTGTCAATATATGATCGTTTAATACGCGATTTACTTTCAGAGCGAATCCTGATTTTGGATGGTGCAATGGGCACGATGATCCAAGGTCACGGTTTGGACAGTCATCACTTTCACGGGGATGATTTTCATGGGCACGCGTGCGATCAAACTGGCAACAACGATATTCTCACACTCACACAGCCTGAGCTGATCCGAGGTATTCACAGTAAGTACCTAGAAGCGGGATCAGACATCATTGAGACAAACACGTTTAACTCCAATTCCGTCTCAATGGCGGATTACGGGCTGGAGTCACAGGTTCAACGATTGAATGAATCAGCAGCGCGGTTGGCAAAAGAGGTTGCGGCCGAATGGTCAAAGAAAACGCCGAAAAAGCCTCGATTTGTTGCGGGTGTTTTAGGGCCAACCAATGCGACTGCTTCGATTTCACCGGACGTGAATGATCCTGGGCATCGCGCCATTAGTTTTGATCAGTTGGTTGCGTGTTATGCCGAATGCGTAGATGGATTGGTTCGTGGTGGTGTCGACATTCTCATGCTCGAGACGATTTTTGACACACTCAACAGCAAAGCTGCAATTTTCGCAATTCACGATTATTTCGATCGTACAGGAATTGAATTACCGATTATGATTTCGGCAACCATTACCGATGCAAGTGGACGAACTCTCAGCGGCCAAACAACGGAAGCGTTCTGGAATTCGGTAGCGCATGCTAACCCTATTTCGGTGGGACTTAACTGTGCCCTGGGCGCACAGGAAATGCGGCCGTATATCGAAGAACTATCTCGTGTAAGCAACGTTTTCACGAGTGCCCACCCGAACGCGGGGTTACCGAACGAATTTGGTGGCTACGACGAAACTCCGGAGCAAACCGCAGGTTTTGTTCGAGAATTTGCGGAATCTGGGTTTTTAAATATAGCCGGGGGATGTTGTGGAACGACGCCGGACCATATTCGCGAAATCGCAAAGCAATTAGAAAACATCAGTCCACGGATTGTTCCCGCGGTCGATCCGAAGCTTCGCTTATCCGGGCTGGAACCGTTAAATGTCGGTAGAGAAATGCTCTTCGTAAACGTTGGGGAACGAACAAACGTTACTGGTTCTAGCGTTTTCGCAAAGATGATTCTTGAGGAGTCGTATGAGCAAGCTTTAGAGGTTGCCAAGCAACAAGTTGATAACGGCGCGCAAATTATCGATATCAATATGGATGAGGCGATGCTCGACTCGCAGAAGGCGATGACACGGTTCATGAACTTAGTTTCATCTGAGCCCGATATTTGTCGGGTTCCAGTAATGCTCGATTCCTCAAAGTGGTCAGTCATAGAAGCTGGACTGAAGTGTGTCCAGGGTAAAGCCGTCATTAATTCAATTAGCTTGAAAGAGGGTGAAGAGGAATTCATCCGACAAGCAAACTTAGCAAAACGTTATGGCGCTGCGGTTATCGTGATGGCATTTGACGAAGCCGGACAAGCCGATACGTTAGAGCGACGCATAACGATATGTGAACGAGCCTTTGATGTACTCGTCAACAAAGTTCATTTTCCTGCCAACGACATTATTTTTGATCCCAATATTTTTGCGGTAGCCACGGGGATTGAGCAGCATGCAACCTATGCCCTAGATTTTTTCGAAGCAGCTCGTGCGATTCGAGAAAAGATGCCCATGGTAAATATATCGGGTGGGGTTTCTAACGTTTCGTTTTCTTTCCGAGGTAATAACGGAATAAGGGAAGCAATCCACACTGCGTTCCTCTACCACGCAGTAAAGGCTGGCATGACGATGGGAATTGTCAATGCGGGTCAGTTGGGAATTTATGAAGACATCCCCAAAGACCTCCTGGAGAGAGTCGAGGACGTATTGTTTAATCGGCGTGAGGATGCAACCGAGCGCTTGGTTACATTTGCCGAGACGTATCAGTCCGATGCAAAAACTAGCACGGAAGATCTCTCTTGGCGTGAGGGAACCGTAAATGAGCGTCTAACCCATGCGCTCGTAAAAGGTATTACCAAATATATTCTTGACGACACAGAAGAGGCGCGACTTGCCCATGAGTTTCCAATCCAAGTGATCGAAGGCCCACTTATGGATGGGATGAATGTTGTGGGAGATCTTTTTGGCGAAGGAAAAATGTTCCTTCCCCAGGTCGTGAAGTCCGCTCGCGTGATGAAGGAAGCGGTTTCACATTTGATTCCCTATATCGAAGAAGAAAAACGCAAGTCTGGAAGCGTTGGAAGGTCAAAAGGGCGGATCGTATTGGCAACTGTAAAAGGTGATGTTCACGATATTGGAAAAAATATTGTTGCTGTCGTTTTGCAGTGTAATAACTTTGATGTCGTTAACATGGGTGTCATGGTCCCTGCAGAAAAGATTCTGGCAAAAGCCAAAGAAGTTGACGCAGATATCATTGGCCTCTCAGGCCTGATTACCCCATCACTTGAAGAAATGGCGCATGTTGCCAAAGAGATGGAGCGACAAGATTTTCATGTACCTCTTCTGATCGGAGGTGCAACCACCTCGCGCGTACACACTGCGGTGAAGATTGAACCTCAATACAAACGTGGGCCGACCGTTTGGGTTCCGGATGCATCTCGCTCGGTCGGAGTGTGCACGAAACTAGTTTCAGAAGAATTGCGTGAGGGTTACATCGCAGAAGTGCGGTCTGATGCTGAGAAAACTCGTGCCCTACATGTTGGGAAAAAAGGGCGTGGTGCGAGAAGAGCTATTGCGGATGCAAGAGCGCATGGAGTCAAAACAGATTGGGAAAATTATTCACCACTCACTCCAAGTGTGACGGGTATTCAAGTCTTTGACGACTATAGCCTTGATGAAATTATTGAATACATTGATTGGACCCCATTTTTCCAGACCTGGGAGCTCGCAGGTCGGTACCCACAAATATTAGATGATGAGGTAGTCGGTCAAGCTGCTCAAGATTTGTATAAAGATGCGCGACAAATGCTTGATCGAATCGTCAAAGAAAAATGGCTTACTGCAAGTGCAGTGATTGGACTTTTTCCTGCGAATCGGGTTGGCGATGATATTGAGGTTTATGTGGATGAGACTCGCACAAAAGTCTTACAGCGATTCAGTTTCTTACGCCAACAAATGGAAAAGCCAGCCGATCGTTTCAATCATTGTTTGGCTGACTACATCGCGCCTAAAGACTCTGGCGTGAAAGATTACCTTGGTGCGTTTGCCGTCACCGCTGGATTAGGGATTACGGATCGAGTGGCTGCTTTTGAAAAAAATCATGATGACTATAACTCCATCATGTTGAAAGCCCTCGCGGATCGACTTGCGGAGGCCATGGCCGAAATGATGCACGAAAAAACGCGCAAAGAGTGGTGGGGTTATGCTCGTGATGAAGCACTTAATGCAAGTGATCTCATTGCAGAAAAGTATCGAGGGATTCGTCCTGCTCCTGGTTATCCAGCTTGCCCAGACCATTCGGAGAAGGTGCCGCTATTTTCGCTGCTAAATGCTAGCGAGCATGCAAACATTACACTTACCGAGTCGTTTGCTATGTTACCCGCGGCATCGGTGAGTGGTTTTTACTTCTCCCATCCAGAATCTCGTTACTTCGCAGTCGCAAATATTGACCGCGATCAGGTAGAGGAATACGCTCTACGCAAGGGGGTGGAGCTGGAGCAGGCCGAGAGGTGGCTGGCGCCTAATCTTAATTACGATCCATCCTAAGTTGAGCTAACCCACGTGCAGTGGGATTTTTTTGGCTAGATGGGAGGGGTGGTGGCTGAACTTTTTATAGTAAAGGGTCTCCGACTAGAGAGATCCCAAACACATAAAAAGTGCGTCGTGAAGTCCATTATTCAACATACCGTTTTTCTTTTTTTGACGCTCTCCTTTGCTATTGCCTCTGCGGTTCTAGGCGCGGATAAGGTTCGGCATTACTACACGGTCACCACCGATGAGGCGCTCGATGTCCTAGATGTGAATGCGTGCTTCGAGGGCAATCCGCCAGCGAAGCTTGTAGCGGAGTCTTTGGATGCAGTCGTAGCCTTGAGGGGCGTATGGAATGTGCAGACTGGGGAGGAGATTACACCGTCAGGCTTTATTCCGATGGATGGGATCGCTTCGGGAGGTTGTGTTCGATTTGTTGTCGATATTTCTCAAGGGGTTCAGCGCCATGATATGACTGGATTGAAAGTGCATCGAATTGGAAAAGATGTGGCGGTCGCGAGTGGATTATGGTTGTGGCGTCCCGAGTTTATTCGCGCAAACGAGGAAATCCATGTTCGCTTTGAGCTCCCACAAGATATAACGATTTCCACTCCGTGGCATCGAGAGGGTAGTGAGCGTGGTCATTTTGTTCTTGCAAACACACCTTACGATTGGCCGTCATGGATTATGCTCGGGCGTTTTCCCGATCAAGTTGCATTGGTGGGAAATACACACTTCTATGTGTCAGTGCTAGACGGTAGACCACCAGTGGATCGCGAGTTCCTATTGGAATGGATTTCCAAGGAGGCTGGTATGGTGCAGTCGGTGATTGGAAAGTTCGCGTATCCGCACGTTCAGGTTACGATGGTACCGAATGCGCGCGCGCGAACGCCGGCGCCGCAGGCGTATGTAACGAGAGGTGGAGGCCCTGCGGTACACCTGATGATTAATCAACGACGTCCGCAGGAGGAGTTTATTGCGGATTGGACCGCAACCCATGAGTTATCCCATTTGTTTCTTCCGTTCATCAATCCTGATGATGCGTGGCTGTATGAGGGAGTTGCGAGTTATTATCAAAATGTTATTCGAGCCCGGTTTGGATTAATGTCCCAGGAAGAGGCTTGGGAGAATATGGCACTTGGGTTTAGGCGCGGATTTTTACAGGCGAAAGGTCAAGAGATTAGCTTACGTGAGGCAACGCAATTAATGTACATGGGTGACCCGCATGAGCGTGTGTACTGGACCGGTGCCGCGATGATGCTGCATGCAGACATTGATCTCAGAAAGAATACGGCGAACGAATGGTCACTCGATCGAGTACTCCGCGAATTTAATCAATGTTGCAACTCTGACTTGAGAGGATGGTCCGCGACAGAGGTTTTACAAACGTTCGACAAAATTAGTCAAACAACCATCTTCTCGTCATTGATGAATCGATATGTCGATTCCACAGAATTTCCAGATGTACTACCGCTGTATGAGGATCTTGGGCTGCAATACATTGACCGTAAGGTCACACTCGACAATAAGGCCCCATTAAGCGACTTGCGAGATCGGATAATGGCGGGAGACAAAGAGGTACAACATGAAGCAAAGTTATTTCGCGATTAATGTTTAATCTCCGGTAATGACTTCGGAAAAACAAAAGTTTTTGTATATCAGATTGTGGCCATGCTGAGTCGTATCGCTCTCTTTTCTGGCTTTCTATATTTAAGCGTTTTTAGTTTAAATTCGGTGGCCAGCGAAACGCCGTATTACAGAGTTAGCGTTGCGAGCAATCTAATCGACATGCAAATTGAGGCGTGTTTTAAAAATATTATTCCGCAACGTTTGCAGGCAGATGATACCGCCGCTTTGTATATCCGTAGTATGCAAGTAAAAGATGGCGGTGAAATAAATGTAGAAGGCCACCTGGCTGCGACCGAGTATTTAAAGACAGATAGTTGTGTTGAGTACCGCGTCTCTTTGAATCCAAGAACCAAAGGTGAGCAGCGTGGCGGGCCAGAGACGCGTTATGTGAATGCGAATGCCGTTTTAACCAATATCGGTGATTGGTTGTGGCGACCAGTGGGGCCAGATGGCCCGATCGCATTTGAGTTGGAGTTTGAGCAACCGCAAGATGTGTTTATTGGTACTCCGTGGGAGAAATCAAAAGACTCCTCCTACTTGGTGCCAGCTACTCCGACTCAATGGCAAGGTGTTGTTACGTTTTCATCAAAAGCCCCTATACCCATCGAGGTCCCATCCGCAAATCTAGAGCTTTCGATTTTGGGGGAATTTGAAAATCTAACAACCGAACAAATTGCGGAATGGATTGGTACGAGCGCGAACGCGGTCGCAACTATTACTGGTTCGTTTCCGGCTCAACGAGCGCAAGTTGTAGTTTCGGCAATTCAGCGTGGCAAAGGCGTCATACCGTGGGCATATGTCTCAAGAGGAGGAGGCCCTGGAATCCATTTATTTGTGAATGAAAGTGCTACCGCTGAACAACTGTCACGGGACTGGAGTACGCCACATGAAATGTTGCATTTGCTGTTACCAAATATTGCATCTGGAGATCACTGGATTGTCGAAGGCTTACCGTCCTATTACCAGTACATCGCGATGGCGAGAGGTCAAGTCATTACGCCAGAGAGTGCGTGGTCAAAACTAATTGAGAACTTAGTGGAAGGAGAAAGGCGAGAGGTCGAGTTCTCAGTGGCCGAGGCAACACTCAAGGCGGGTAGACGAGGTATTTATAAAAAGATTTATTGGGGTGGCGCGGCTTACTTCTTTAGACTAGATGTTGCGATTCGCGTTGCCAGCAAAAATCAGCAATCAC
>JAURFP010000016.1 GCA_030834275.1 Burkholderiales bacterium
TGGCGCGCTAAAACTGTCACAAACTGGGAAGATGGTGTTGCCACGGGTTTTGCACATTGGAACAAGTGACAATCTAAGCCCAGCATTAGAAGTAGTATCAAGGGAGCTATGGCTCCCTTTTTCATTAATTCTTCTATGTCCCACAAAATGTGACGTAAGGGAAAAAGGCTTCTGGAGCAGGAGTCGCAAAAGAATCGGAACCTTCGATATTTCTGAAAGGCTCCTGAATGTGAGAGAGCAAGGCATCAAACGCATCGAAACGTTTTTCTTCAACTGCTTCATGAATCGCCTCTTCCACCTTGTGATTTCTTGGTATGTAAATGGGGTTAACACGCTGCATCATAGAACATGCTGCATCAACTGCTCCGGACGAACCAGAAATGCGTTTTACCCAACTCTCAATCCACCCTTTCACACTATCGTTATTGATAAATAGACCCAAAAACTCCTTACCATCATCAATAGAGAAACGGCTTAATTTCAAAAATGCATTAGTAAAATCAACCTTCTCAACAGCCATTACTTGGAGTAAGTCATGAATAAGCTGTTGGTCACCATCTTGAATGTCCGCGACTCCTATTTTCTGACCGAAAAGCTCAATCCAGTTTTCCTCATAGATAGCAGGAAAAGCATCCAACGCTTCAGATAGTTTATCGATTGCCACCGTTGACTCTGGATCAACTAGCGCAATTAAGGTTCTTCCAAGTTGAGCTAGATTCCAATGCGCTATTTTTGGTTGATTCTCGTAAGCATAACGACCGTATGTATCGATTGAACTAAAAACCGTATCTGGAGAGAAATAATCCATGAACGCGCAAGGACCATAATCAATCGTTTCTCCTGATATAACCATGTTATCAGTATTCATAACCCCATGGATAAATCCCACACTCATCCACTGCGCGATAAGCCTAGCTTGTCTTTTAATGACCTCTCGATAAAACGCTAGATACTTATCCTCTCGATTATTAAGTTCCGAAAAGTGCCTCGCTATCGCGTAATCAGCTAGCTGTTTTACTTTTTCAACTTCGCCTCTGGCCGCAAAATATTCAAAAGTGCCCACACGAATATGACTCGCGGCGACTCGAGTTAACACTGCTCTAGGCTTGGCGGTCTCCCTGATCACTACATCATCAGTCACAACAGCCGCTAGGCTTCGCGTGGTTGGTATCCCCAAAGCCCACATCGCCTCACTAATCAAATATTCTCTAAGAACCGGGCCAAGCGCGGCCTTACCATCCCCTCCTCTTGAAAAAGGAGTTCTACCAGAACCCTTGAGCTGCACATCAAAACGTTCACCACGCTTGGTGATTACCTCTCCTAGCAAATGCGCTCGCCCATCCCCGAGTCTCGGAGAAAACTGTCCAAATTGATGTCCCGCATAACACTGAGCTAGAGGGGACGCGTTTTGAGCAATAACATTTCCAGAAAAAATTCCAGGTGCGTCTTCTGGATCAACATGAATATCCAGCGCTTCTGCTAAGGAGGAATTGAACCTGATAACTCTCGGAGAGGAGACAATCTCAGGGGAGCATGCCTCATAAAACCCCGCCATTTGATTAGCGAAACTATTATCAAAGTTTAACCGCAAGTCTTTCGACAAACTCTAATCTACCTCGCAGCGTAACGACTTTTCCACAGCTCATGACCATGGACAAAATCATTTTTCTTCGAGCTATCTACCCCTCGCATTAGCAAGAGAGGTTGCTCAGCAATATTAAACGGGCTCTTGAAACGATCATGGTTCACTAAAGATCGGTCGTAGTGCGAAGATGCAGGCATATAGCGAAGTACTAAAGCGGCACGACGCATTTGCGACTGATTCGCTAATGAGCCGTGGATCAATTTAACGTGATGCATAGACATTCCGCCGGCCGGCAATACAACATTCACTGCTTTGTTTTCATCAAACTGGTCTTCATCTAACTCAAGGTTTAATACTAAATTCTCCCTCTCAGACATATGATGTCTGTAAAGCCCCTCAGCCTGGTGTGAGCCAGGAATAAATCGCATACATCCATTCTCAGTGGTTACATCGTCAAGCGCGATCCAAACGGTGCACGTTCTAAGAGGTCGCATCGGCCAATATTCACCGTCCTGATGCCAAGGGACCTCTCTACCTTTTTCTCCTGGTTTACACAAAATTCGAGCGATCCACAAAATAATATCTGGCCCGATTAACTGCTCCACCATGTCGAGAATTTCAGGATGCGACGCCACTTCAAGAAAAGGGTTGTCGATCTCGTCTTTACTAAAATCAATAAAATGTGGGTTCGCGATATCTTCTGGCTTGTATTCCGTAAATCTTTCAATCGCAATTTCCACCCCTCGCTGCAATCTAGTTAACAGATCACTTGAGATCTTAAAATTTGGGATTAAGTATCCATCTGCTGAGTAACTCGCAATATCCTGCGCGGTAAGTTCTGGCATTTGCAATCCTAACTATTAATAGCCTCTCGAATTAAAACCAAGTCGTCCCGCATATTTCGGTCCAACATTTCCCCGTGCTTCTTCGTTGCGAGAAGCTCTCTCGCTTTCGCGTACTTCGGGTCACTCCAAAATATCAAACAGCCATTACATCCTCTACCACAACAACCCTCTAACCCTTTCCCAGAGGTTTTCGAGCGCTTCTCAAACGTTTCTTCACTGATTTTTTCTTGCAGCTTCTTAACACGATCTGGATAAATGCTCTCCGGGGCCTGTCCTAACTCGATCTTGTGTACAAGTTTATCTAGCTTGAGCCGTTCCCACTCCTCTTCGGTTAGTAATGATTCTTTACGAATAACGGTTAGTTCAGGAAACTTTCTGATGATGTCATCCACGTTCTCTTTATCGAACGCCTCAAACGGAACCCAAAGTTTAAAATGTGGGCCGCCGTGTACAACCAACTTCACCTCATTAGAGTCGGCCTGATGGAACTCATATAAACGTAGAAGCACCGGAGATTCCTTCGAATTTGGCGGAATAAACTCTAAGACGTCACCCGCTTGCAATCGATTCTTTACATCGATGACAAACCCGTCTTCCCGAACCTCTCGGACAATACCTCCAAATTCCCAAGCAGCAACGCTATTAGTGTTTTCATAGTTATGCGCATAATTTGTCACACGCCCATCATGAAAAGCTAGCGTATAGCCTCGGTTGCCCGTCATCTCCAAATCTCGCATGTACGGCCTGTGATCCCATTTTTCTGGGTTGTCGTAATAGTCGTCTATTGCACGACGATAGGCCCGTGCCGCCGTCGCAACGTAATAGGAACTCTTGCCCCTGCCCTCAACTTTAAGACTGTCAACTCCAAGCTTGAGGTATTCATCGAGCTTTGGCATAAGACACAAGTCCTTCGAGTTAAGAATGTAAGAACCCCTTTCATCCTCCTCTATTGGCATGAGATCTCCCGGTCGATGCCCCTCCTCCAAAAGGAACTCGAATAGCTTCATGTTCTCTTCGGATAACTCTAATTCGCGTGTCGTGCCATCGTTGAGCTTCAGTCGAACTTTGTATTGCCAACGACAACTATTTGCGCAATTGCCTTGGTTCGCACCTCTCTCAGCCATAAAGTTCGACAACAGACATCGTCCAGAGTAAGTCATACACATTGCACCGTGAACAAACGTCTCCAGTCTAATATCTGGACACTTTTCTCTGATTTCTGTTAATTCCGCAAAACTCACCTCACGCGCGAGCACGACTAACTCCGCCCCAAGATCCTTCCAAAAATTAACGGTCATCCAAGAACAAACGTTCGCCTGCGTCGAAATATGAAGGTTAAACTCGGGAGCATTTTTCTGAAGGTAGTGAAAAACGCCGAGGTCGGAGACAATCACTCCATCTGGTCGAACTTCTCGCAAAGTTTCGATGTAGGCATCAAGCTTGGGAATATCTTTGTTGTGCGTAAAAATATTGAGCGTGAGGTATACCCGCACTCCTCGCTCGTGCGCAAACTCAATCCCCTCCTTGACGTCCTCAAGGGACAATTGGGATTTCGTTCGCATAGACATATCTGGCGTACCCATGTACACCGCATCGGCCCCATACAGAACTGCCACTTTTAGCCGCTCCAAGGAGCCGGCTGGCATCAAAAGTTCTGATCTACGTAATTCAGATCGCTGTAACATCGCTTGTTAGCCCATAGTCGTTCAATTGACGTGCTAATCTTACCATTTACAACAACTTTAGACCCTTAGCGGAGCGAGATTATGAAACCCTTCTTTGAACTACGAATGTACCAAGTTCTCCCTGGAAAACTTAATGATTGGCTCAGTTTTATGGAGCGAGTCGTCATTCCCTTCCAAGTAGCACATGGCATGGTCATTCACGGTAGCTTCGTTTTAGATAGCACTGACGAATTCATGTTAAAAGATGGCAATCGTGTAATGGAATCCACGAAAGACGGAAACACCTACGTGTGGATTCGCAGATTCGAAAACGAAGATCAGAAGAAAAAGCTATATGCTGCCGTATATGAAAGCAAGGAGTGGGTTGAAAAAATCGGTCCTCAGGTTGGGCAACTGATAGATCGAAACTCTATCGTTGTCCATAACCTCAGCACGACTGCTCTATCGGTAATGAAGTAAACGAGGGCTCAAAGACATAGCCCATTTGTGAGTGCAGGTTCATTTAAGCTGGGGCTGATTGGGGCCAACATTCGCGATTCCCGATCGCCCAGAATGCACATTAAGGAAGGCGAATTTCAGGGCCTTCACGTGACGTATAACTTGATAGATCCGCTGGAAGACTTTAATCCAAAGTTCAATTTAGCAGACCTGTTAAGCAAACTAGAGAATGATGGCTATGACGGCATCAACGTCACCCATCCATTCAAACAAAACATCCTCCCACTATTGGATCGGCTATCGACTGAGGCGAAAGAAATTGGTGCCGTAAACACCGTGCTTTTTAGAGATGGGAAGCGGCTAGGATTTAATACTGACTGGATCGGGTTTTCAGAGGCTGTGAAATCTGCCGGTATCGAAAAATCTGTTTCCGCCCTGCTACTCGGCGCAGGTGGCGCGGGTGCCGCGTCTGCCTACGCCGCTTTCAAACACCATCTGCAAACTCTCTACTTTTATGATCCAGTCGAGGATCGGGCAAATGCACTAAAAACCAAACTAAAACTCCTTTTTCCTCAAAAGATCATTCAAACCGTTCAACCAGAAAAATTCCACCTGACGCATTTTGACGGAATCATTCAGGCAACTCCTATAGGAATGAAGGAGAACCCAAACTTGCCGATCGACCCAAAACACTTAACGCCAGATAGATGGCTTGCCGAATTGATTTACTTTCCAATCAATACTCCACTATTGAGGGCAGCAAAAGAAATGGGATGTAAGACGGTGGATGGCTCGACAATGGCGATACATCAAGCTTCAGCCGCTTTTGAATTATTCACCGGCGCTAGAGCGAATACCCAACATATGACCGAATCATTCATGTCGTGAGCATCTTGAACTTATGTACCCCCCAGAGATCCAACAGCGACAATTTGTTACCTAAATGATCAAAAGCACGAGTTTTTTGGTTTTAGGTAAACTATCACCCCACAACGTCTAAGAAGGGAGACCAAATGGCAGTGTTTCGACTTTTACAACTGACAGCGGTGACTGCGCTTTTGTTCATCATGTCGCCTCTAGCTAATAGTGACTCTAACAGCGGCACTGAGATTCTGATGAGAGATGAGTTTCTAACAGCTGACCCTGAGACCATGAAATGGGAGCGAAACCGCGCGGCGCCCTGGGGGATGCGAATAATCGTTCTTTACGGTGACCCCTCAAAACCTGGCCCTTATATCTTCCGCGTGAAAATGCCATCTGCGTATGTACTTCCGCCTCACAGACATAAGGACGACAGGACGGTCACGGTATTAAAAGGAACCTATTGGATTGGAACGGGAGAGGAATTCAATCGTATGGATATGCAGATCGCTGAGGCAGGAGCGTTCTATACAACGAAAGCAGATGTCCCTCATTACGCTTGGGCAAGAACCGAAGTGATATTGCAGGAATCTGGCTACGGCCCAACGGACATGCGGTACGTCCACCCAGAGGATGATCCTCGTAATCAGTAATCGGCGCGAAGCCTGGTTATTCTAAAAGGCCCACATCGTGGGCCTTTTTTATTTCGCTCCGCAAACAAAGTCAAAAGACGTACGCGAATGTCCTTGATCTCGAATCGAAAGCCAAAGCTGGCGAGGCATTAGTCCCGAAGACCATTTGACATTTCCTGCCTCATCTATGATTTCCAACAATCGAACACGATTAAGCTCAAGAGCACAATCCATCTCAACAGTTGCCTCTGTAATTTTAAATACAACTGGCTCACCTGCATTGAACTCGTCCGTTAAGACGTTCGTATACATCCCTCGTTTTTTGAATACCTTGTTCTCGTTCTCTTGTAATACTGAATCAAGGTCTACATAAAACTTAGCCTCCGTATCCGCTCCAACGAATACCCATCTCTCACCGTAGACTGCAGAGTGCAACAACAACCCGATCATTACCAACAGAAATCTTTTAAAAAAAAGGGGCATCCCCATTACCTTTCAGGTTTGTTAGTCGATAATACTTGGTGCATATCTCGAACGAAGGTATCAATCATAGCGGTGATATCTGGTGGCGTACTATCAGACTTACTGAAAAAATCTCTAGCTCCACCTATCGTTACTGTCTGCTTCTGAACATTTGCACCCAGGTACTCCAATTGAGTAGCAAGGAACTTTTGAGCGCGCGCACCGCCTCCTTTTCCCGGACTCGTAGATATAACCCAGACCAGTTTATTCGAAAAAACCTCAGCCGGCGATTGTTCACCCTCGCCACGACGAGAAACCCAGTCCAACATGTTTTTTAAAATACCAGGTGGAAACCCATTGTACTCTGGGGTTGCAAATAAAATCGCATCGGCCGACTTAAACGCTCGTTTAAGGCTAACGGCAGCCGCGGGCAACCCATGTTTTTCCTCGACTTCGGCTGAATAGAATTCCAGACCGAAACTCGCAGCATCAATAATATTTATGGATATACCCAATGGCTCGGATTTTAATGCCATTAAACTCAATAAACGCGAGTTGAATGACTCAGCTCGATTGCTGCCAGAAATTCCTAAAATTTTAAAATCAGCCATATATTTGGTGTTTGCTCTGTAATTAAAGCTGCCGAACTAATATTAACGGATATCGAAACTCAATTAGTCTTTGTGACGTAGCGGACTCATTCTTTGCATTAAGCTTCGCTCAACGGGGGCGGATAGCCCCAACGCTTCAGATACGGCTATTTCCGCAATCATAGGCGACCAGGTAAATCCGCGCGTACCCGTCCCAGATACGAATGAGATTTGGTCGTCAAACTTCCCGCAAAGAGGCAATCGATCATGCGTCGTCGCACGAACACCCACCCAGTTTTCTATTGCTCTTGGCTTATGGGAAGAAATCTTTGAACCGTGAAAACTCTGCAAACGATTGAGGTTAATCATTTCATCCTCCTCTTTGATATCCAAATCGTTCGAAGAATCACGATATGTACCCGAAGACCATATCGATCCAGCATCTGTTGATGCCGTATAGCCATTCCCAGAAATGGGGATGCCGCATTGAACAGGTGCCGCTTCGAAGCATGAAGACTGTCCAGGTATATCAATCACACGAAAATTTACTTGCGGATAAAACGCTTGCACACTTGAAGCGTTACAAAGAAATACATGAGAGAAAGTACGCCGATGAGTTTCGTTATCCCGCTGAAACATCACTTCTGCCTCAGCGATTGAGCGAACAGTTGCAGATAGAGACACTTCAATATTCTTCTCAGATAATACGTCGTAAGCGCATCTGGCTAACCGATTATCGAGCATTCCAGCGGTCGAAAAATAAGCGCCTTTTAGCTCGGGATCCTTTGGGCCAAATGCTGTCACTCCTCCGCCCTCAATAAGCTCAATTTCCTCGGTGCTCAGATTCAATAACTTTATTGCCTTCTCGAATTTTTCGAACTCCTCGTTACTCTTGGCAATTTGTAAAACACCGGTTTGTCTCCATCCAATATCAAAATGTTTCTGTAAATTTTTATAAAAATCGCGCGCAAAAAAGAATGCGTACCAGTTGAGTCTTCCACGCGGACCAAAATCCAGCGAAAGACTCGGCCGGATCAAGGGCAACGGATTTTTGGATGCTCGATCGAAAAGGCGAGGCTCGCTCTCGAAAATAGTAGATTTAACACCATATCGCGATAACACCAGAGCTGTGGAAAAACCAGCGATACCGCCACCAATAATAGAGACCTCTTTAGGAATTTTTTCGACAAACTTTCCTCCTTCTATAACCCCGATGAGCATCTCTCGTTTGTTGGCGAAACCTTTACGCTTCTCCACTCGGAACCCAGCATATGTCAGCGAGTCTCTAACACCCCTCGCACTCGAGTATGTCGAAACAGTGCACCCTTTGGCAGCTAGACGCCTGAAACTTCCGAATAATTTTACATCCCACAATTCGGGGTTTTTAGCAGGCGCGAATCCATCTAGATAAATGGCGTCCACGCTGGCACTCAATTCTTTTATGTATTCTCGAGCGTCACCAAATATCAATGTCAGACTGATAAAACGTGACAAATGAACTCTATGGAATCCACTAATCAAAGGAGGAAAACAGTCGACTAGTTCACGTACCTCAACAGTAGGACCGAGAATTCTACTCAAGCGATCATACATTTCCTCTTTAGAAAAAGGATGTTTCTCGAAAGCAACGTAATCGAGAATACATCGACTAGCTTGTTGCCGATGCTCCCTGACTGTCGCAATAAAGTTTAAGCCTAAGCCAAAACCCAACTCCAGCACAGTCACGCGATCGTGCAGCTTTAACCGCTCTGGAATTCGGTTTCCCTCAATGAATACATACCGTTTCTCATCTATGGCACCAGAGGACGAATAAAATATGTCATCGTAGATATTCGAACGTATATCATTACCAGAGTCGCTTACCAATGGTTTGAGTAATTTTTGTGGCCAAGAAATTTTCATCAACTAAGATGTATTCAACAAAACCTTGAAATACTGGGTTCGTTAGTAATTGTTTTGTAAATATTCGATAATACCCGTTGTTTCTCTTAAGACCGAAGCTAAAACAATGATCTTGCCTCGTAAAATTTTAAAAATCTTAACGATAGCCCCTTTGTTAACTGGCTTGGCCCAAAATTCATGGGCGATGACCCCGAAATACCCTTACGAACCGGTGTCAGCTAGCTGCGGAGACGCTATCGAAATATTCGGCGAACTATATGAAAGCAAAGTCGAGGGAAACGTCATCTCTAACCTTAGATTGCAGGCAGATTTAAATATTCTTGAGACTGACGCCAAGCCAGCCTGTGTTCCTGTAGATGGCCTAAAAACCGTTCAGTTGATTCTCGGAAGCCCCGAGCTTGTTGGAAACTTCCAAAGCCTTAAGGGCAAAAATGTTCTGGTAAATGGAAGCCTCGCCGCAAGCGATGGGAAAATTGTCACGATTGACGTGAAGACGATGGCTTTGCCGCCAGAGAAATAAAAAAGCCCGGGATTTACCCAGGCATTTTTATTTTGGCGACCCCAAGGGGATTCGAACCCCTGTTGCATCCGTGAAAGGGATGAGTCCTAGGCCTCTAGACGATGGGGTCTAGAACTTATTTGTATGCGTTACGTGGTGGAGGTAAGCGGGATCGAACCGCTGACCTCTTGCATGCCATGCAAGCGCTCTCCCAGCTGAGCTATACCCCCAGCAAACGAGCGCCGAATTATACGTTTTAAGAGTGGTAATGTAAAGAAACTAACTGGCGCCGGCCTACGCCTTCAAACCCGCTCTAATTCGATCCAACACCATAGATTTCTGAAAAATTGCCAACAACTTGTCTATAGCAGGAGTTTGAGTACTTCCCGTTAGAAGGATTCTCAGCGGCATTGCTAATTTTGGCATTTTTAGACCGCATTCCTTAAGCGTTTCCTTTATACAAGTCGATATATTTTCGCTAGACCAATCGATGGTATCCAAGGCATCAAGAAGTGTGTTCAAAGCTGGTAAGACTTCGGGGCTTAAAAATTCTTCCCTAAGATTATTAGGAATTTCAGGAGCAAGATAGTAGAGCTCGCATACATCGGCCAATTCCGCGACCGTACTTACCCGGTCTTTAAGAAGCACCACAAGATCATCTAACCGAGGCCCATCTTGAAGAGGAATTTTTCGCTCGATCAACGCACTATTCACTGGGGGAAAAAGAGTGCTCGTGGGAGCGTTTTTGATGTACTCAGAATTTACCCAAGCTAACTTCACTGGATCAAATTTTGCCGGCGATACGTTGATCCCCGCAAGATCAAACCAATCAACAAAGTTATCTAAATTAAAAATTTCATCATCACCATGACTCCAACCCAGTCTCGCAAGATAGTTGACCAGGGCGCCCGGGAGATACCCGTCGTCCCGATACTGCGTAACACTAACAGCCCCGTGCCTTTTCGAGAGCCTCTCCCCATCGCCACCAAGAATCATTGGAACATGCGCAAATTTAGGTACATCGTATCCCAGAGCTCGATACACATTGATCTGACGTGGAGTGTTATTTACGTGGTCATCCCCGCGAATAATATGCGTGAGTTTCATGTCGTAGTCATCAACTACGACACCAAAATTGTAAGTCGGCACTCCATCGCCTCGCAGCAAAACGAAATCATCAAGCTCCTCATTGGCGACCCGAATACTTCCCTTTACCAAATCGTCCCAAACGACTGATCCAGAATCTGGATTTTTAAGCCTCAGCACCGGTTTGATATCAACTGGCGGCGTTTTGCCAACAGCATTTTCTGGACGCCAGCGGCCATCGTACTTAGGCTTCAGTCCATTTTTTCTCTGATGCTCTCGCATCTCCTCGAGCTCGGCAGGTGTCGCATAACACCAATAAGCATTCCCAGAATCGATAAGCAGATTCGCCACTTCTCGGTATCGCGCGAGGCGATCCATCTGAAAAAATGGGCCTTCATCCCAATCCAGGCCCAGCCATTTCATTGACTCGAAAATCGCGTCTGTTGACTCTTTTGTAGATCTCTCTTGATCGGTGTCTTCAATCCGCAGAATAAACTGTCCACCGTGTTTGCGGGCAAAAGCCCAAGAGAACAGAGCAGTCCTAGCACCGCCAATATGTAAATACCCAGTTGGGCTGGGCGCAAAACGCGTACGTATCATTTAACTAATAATCTGAGGAAAATAAGTCTTATTTTACAGGGTGCGCAATGATACTGGGCCTCTAAACAAAATAAGAATCTAGATGTTTGTTATCCTCATCGCAGCAATTTGAAGTCGATGAACAAACTTCCAGGAAACAATATGCGAAAACTAAAGTTTTTATTTGTTGCAACTTTTTTCTCACTCTCCTCTTTTGCAAACGCCGCCTCAGTCGATTGCTCTTTTATGAGTGAGGTAAAAATCTCGTCTGACGGCAAGTGGATTAAAAGTGAAACGGACTTTATGGCACTACTAGAGAAATTCGGTGATGGGTTAACACTAAAAATCGATAATGCTCTCTTGAGTAAACTTGACTCGGGTCAGCCATTTTTTGCAGGTGAAACGAGACTTGGCAATGTCTATTTAATGGGCAGTGAGATGGGCGTAGAAGGAAAACTTATCAATGTGGATGGCGATGAATTAACAATCACCGACGGCATGTGCACCGTGGGATTTGGCGGATGAAAGATATAAAAAAACCGACTTATTTAAAGTCGGTTTTTTTGTAATTCGTCACACTAGTCTTCCATTTTCTTAAATTCTTGCACCGTCATGTAAGCCGCAAGGATCGTCATCGCGGTACAGAAAAGGCCGATGATAAGGATTAGTGTTTCGCTCATCGCTTTCTCCCTTTTATCGCGAGTACATTAAAGTACATTCCAAGACAAAGGATCGCCGGTACCCATGTCGCAGTGAATAGACCCTCCTCTTTGTCCCCTGAGAACCACAGATAGGCCGAAACTGCAAACGATATTGCTACCGCGATTAGAACCATCATGTCTGAGATCTTTACCATTTCCCCTCCTTGCTTTCCAACATTGTTGTGAAGTGCTTGCTAGTTATAATCCCAAAACCCCCACGCCGCAACCATCAGACTGCCGACCGCCAATCCAGCGTGAGACCTAAGATACGATTCACCTGGGATTTCAAATACGAAAGGTATGATATCCATAACCCCGAGCGGTAGCCAAGCAGCAAACAAAACAGCACAAATCGCAGCTCCAAAACCGACCAGAGTTCTCAATCGCATTTGACCCACGGCAGTCCTTTCAATTTTGTAAAAAATCATAGCCCTCAGAACTAAAATATGCAAATAAGTTCAGTTATGCGTATAGATATTGCGATAGCAGTAGCGAGGCGGAACCTCCTAAAGTGAGGCAAATACGCATCCTGATCCATGCTTTTGAATGATAGCTACGAAACAAAGCATCAGCCGCCAAACAGGCGCAAAGCAGAGCCGACAAGGGCCCAAACCTGAAATTCAGAGGCAGCAACAAAATACCCCATGCAAACAGAGCTGGAGTAACGCCGTAGAGTAAAAAATAAACTCTAATTTTATGCTCTAACTGATTGTTATATAGAGATAATCCCCAGTAGACCGCGCCAATAAAACTTATTATCAGCGCAGCATAGATTGTCTGGGAAGTTAGCCAGAATGTTTCAGCACCAGTTAAAGTAACCAGAACCAACGTGCCATAAAAAGGAATCAGGCCACCAATCCCGAGGCGCCAAATTAGCTTGGATTCGGACAAATCACTCCTAGCCACAAGCATTTCGTAACGCCTCTAAATAAGACCACTCACGGCCTTGACTGAGAGAAATTCCTCAAACCCCCAAACACCTCCCTCGCGACCAATCCCCGATAAACCAACGCCTCCAAACGGACTCGCTGGCCCTAAGAGATTACCGTTAATTTCAACCATGCCAGAACGCAGCGATCGGCTCACTCTAGCAGCCTTCACTTGATCTTCCGTTTGAACGTAATTTGTTAGTCCATAATCGGTCATGTTAGCGAGCTCGATCGCCTGTGCCTCGTCTTTAAATGGAGTTAAGCACAAGACTGGGCCAAAGATTTCCTCTTTGAATATGGTCATCGTTGGCGTTACATCAGAAAACACCGTGGGTTTCACAAAGTAGCCCGCCTCGACTCCTTCCGGTTTACCCAAACCTCCAGCGAGCAACGTCGCTCCTTCGTCAATGCCGCTCTGAATTAACTGCTGAATTTTGTCGTATTGAATTTCAGACACAACGGGACCGATATGACGACCCTCTTCATGTGCACTTCCAACAGTAGTCTTAGCCGCCATTTCCCGCGCTTCATTCACGGCGGACTCGTACCGGGATCGTTCAATTAACATTCTCGTTGGGGCATTACAAGACTGCCCAGAATTCAAGAAACATTGTCTTACTCCGCGTGATACCGCCTTTTCATCCGCATCAGCAAAAATAATGTTTGCGCCCTTTCCTCCCAACTCTAAACACACCGGCTTCACCATTTCACTTGCAGCCCGCATAATTAATCGGCCCGCTCGCGTTGAACCCGTGAATGAAATCAAGTTAACCTTTGGATGCGTCGTAAGCCAGGTTCCGACACCCGCTCCATCTCCGTTCACTAGATTGAAAACCCCTTTTGGAAAACCGCTTGCATCAATTAACTCCGCAAGCACCATCGAAGAAATTGGCGCAATCTCCGAAGGCTTCAGTACCACGGTACAGCCCACGGCCAAAGCCGGCGCAACCTTCAACATCACTTGGTTCATTGGCCAGTTCCAAGGCGTGATCAAACCAACAACACCTGCTGGCTCATAAAAAATGTTATCCACAGTATCGCGGTTCTTTAACTGCTTTTTGAAATCGAAAGCCTCTAGAATTTTGATGGACTGCTTTAAATGCGCCAGCCCAGCGCCAACTTGTGCGGTCTGCGCCAGACTTGTTGGCGCGCCCATCTCACTCGAAATTGCCTCGGCCATATCCTGAGCTCGAGCTTTAAAATTTTCATATAGCTTTTCAAGAAGCTCCTTTCGCTCTGCGGGATCCGTTCTACTCCACTCAGGGAAAGCAGATACAGCAGATTCAACTGCTCGGTTTAGATCATGCTCGTCCCCTAAAGAGATCTCAGCGAACGCCTGTTCAGTCGTTGGATCAACGACGGGTAGTTGGACTTTAGACGAAGCATCCACCCATCCACCATCAATGTAAAACCTCTTATAGTCTTGCATGCTATCTAAAAACCCCCATGAAAATGCTAAAAAAGAATTAACCTACTACTTCGGCTCTTCACTAAATAGTCCGTTTATATTGCAACTTGCCCACTTATCTGGATCTTTTGATTCGTCTATGACTCTAAAAACCGCTCCAAATCGCTGTCCATTCTTTTCATAAATCTCCACTAATACGTCATCAAAGATTAGTTGTTCAGCGCAGTTCTCAGTGGTAACCCAATGTAAATTAGATACGGGCGATAAGTGAACCTGATACAAATTGTCTCGCTCGTAAGCCAGCGTAGCGTTAAATTTGCCCTCGGCTTGCACATCACTGCTCCAAGAGAAACCAAGTTTCGGATAGACTAATGCGAGAAATAAACCCATCCCGATAACATACTGACAAAATTTTACAGACTTGGAATTGATCATTTTATTAAAGATTCTTTGCGAACTTAATTGTAGGCAGCGCCTAGCACGATTCTAAGCTATTTAGTAGCTTAGCTGCCGCCTTTTTATTTTTCGCTAATTCATCACTCGACTTTCTATCTAAATTTTTCAGAGCAATAGCCATCCGTGGATTTTTCAATAACGCTTGCTGATGCGTTTTGAGAAAATTCCAATATAACGTATCAAACGGACAGCTTTCATCGCTATCCTTTTTCTTGCGAGAGTATGAACACCCCTTGCAGTAGTTGCTCATGCGATCCACATAAGCACCGCTTGAGATATACGGCTTGGAAGCCAACAAACCGCCATCGGAAAATTGGCTCATCCCCAAAGTATTAGGCACCTCGACCCACTCTAATGCGTCAACATAAACACCCAGATACCACTCGTGGACTTGTTTTGGCTCCACTCCAGCAAGCAGCGAAAAATTTCCGATTACCATCAATCGCTGAATATGGTGCGCATAGGCATGATCCAGTGATTGATTAATCGCCTGACTCATACAATTCATTTTTACGTTCCCGGTCCAGAACCAATCTGGGAGATTGCGTTTATGACTAAAAAAATTACCATCCAGATAATTTGGCATCATGGCCCAATAAATTCCTCTGACATACTCTCGCCAGCCGAGTATTTGCCGAACAAACCCCTCAACCGCTGAGATATTGGAGAGATCTTTTCGAAGTGTCGATATAGCAGCATCAATCACCTCTTTAGGATGGAGCATCTTAGAGTTCAGCGAAAAAGACAGTAGCGAATGAAACAAAAAAGGAGTGTCGCTTGCCATGGCATCCTGGAAATCTCCAAAGTTAGGCAAAACTTCTGAGCAAAAGTATTTCAGCTGCGCCAACGACTCGTCTCGAGTGAGAGGCCATCGAAAACTCTTCACCTGAGGATCTCCAAACGTTTTGTAACCTGAACTCTGGATTTCCTGCCACAGGTCAGTCATATCACGGCTTGGACGATTATCTCGCGGAGTATCTGGTATGCCTTTCCATGGCTTTCTATTTTCAATATCGAAGTTCCAACGCTCACCAATCGGTTGATCAGAACTCATTAATACATTATGTTTTTTCCGAAGACCCCGATACCATGACTCCATCCGCCATTGTTTTTTACCTCTAAAAAAAACTGATAAATCAGATTTTTCAGATAAAAAATGTTCGCTTGAAACAACTGCAGTATCGATCGTCGCTTGTTTGCTAAATCGGTCTAACTCGCTAGCTACGGCGTAGGAGTCCGCTTCCTGCCAAACCACGCGCTCGGGCTGATATCTTTTTATAACCTCCTCAAGATTTCCCGAAAAACTGTGTTTATTCGCTCGATCTCCAATCCGAAAATACTCGATTTTATGCCCTTTCTTTTGGAGCGATTCAGCAAAAAGGCGCATGGCTCCGAAAAATGCAATCACCTTTTGAGCATGTTGCTGAATTGGCTTAAGCTCAGAGCCTATCTCCATCATCACATAGAGAACTTTGTCATCAATCTTTTTGTACCAGGAGTGCTTAGGGTTTAGCTGATCTCCCTGAATAAGGCGCAATTCAACAATCATTTAATTAGCCCTCTGAAGCTATTTTCCCGTCCGCCGGCAGCGCTCAGAACAATATTTAACAGATTCCCAAACTCGTTCCCATTTCTTGCGCCACGCAAAGGACCTCCCACAAACACAACAGATCTTTTCTGGTAGGTGTGGTTTACGATGACTCGCCATTAAATCGTTGCCTCACTCTTTATGTGCCCTCCACACAACTTCGACATTCTCTTTCGACAAACGAGTGAGATACTCATCATGACGAGCGACTTCACTTTCAGAAGCTCGCTTGACAGCAAGCCGACCTTGACTTGACTTAAAGAGCGGGCTTGATATGCCCGATTCATTCGCTGAAACCGTATCTAATAAACTGTCTTGGCCTCGCGTCATCGCCAAATAAACTTGAGCTAGCAACTCTGTGTCGATGAGCGCGCCATGTAAAGTACGAGCTGAACGATCCACAGCGTAACGCTCGCACAATGCGTCCAGAGAATTACGTTTGCCAGGATGTAATTGGCGAGCCATTGCCAGCGTATCTAACACTCCACTGCAATGATCCACGAGCTGACCACTCCCAGTTTTCTCTAGCTCCATGTTCAAAAAACCAACATCGAAGGGAGCGTTATGAATCACCAACTCCCCCTCCTTGATAAAGTCGATGAAAGATTGATAAATTTCCTGAAACTTGGGTTTATCGGCTAAAAACTCATCCGAGAGCCCATGGACAGCTAGCGCGCCCTCGTCGACTTCACGCTGAGGATTTATATAAACGTGAAAATAGTTATCCGTTATCTTTCTATTCACCACTTCGATAGCAGCGATCTCAATAATTCTATGGCCTTTGGTAGCCTCTAGCCCGGTCGTCTCCGTGTCTAAAACAATTTGCCGCATCTATAACCCAATATCTAATCTGATAGCCTAAATTACCGAAGTGACGCCCTTATTGGCGAGTGCATCGGCTCGCTCATTCCCCTCATCTCCCGAATGCCCTTTCACCCATACCCACTCGATTTGGTGTTGACTCACCAAAAGGTCAAGCTCTTTCCATAATTCTTCGTTTTTCACAGGTTTTTTTGAGGCGGTTTTCCAACCATTAATTTTCCATGTCTTAATCCAAGACGAGATACCATCTTTGACGTAGGTTGAGTCTGTGTATATGCACACTTTCGCTTCTTTCTTCACAAGCCTTAATGATTCTATTACAGCCATTATCTCCATACGATTATTCGTTGTATGCCTCTCACCGCCAAAAATCTCTGTCTCGTGTACGCCACTCCTCAGTAGAGCCCCCCAGCCGCCGGGCCCAGGATTACCTTTGCAGGCGCCATCGGTATAAATATCTATTTGCTCCATTCCTTCTCTGTCACCCTTCCTCAGAACTATGATTGATAACTTCTCGCCTAGACGTTGGAGCCACTTTATTGCGATACCCAAAGTTACCCCAATTAGGCATCACTAAACGCATACCCCGCACTTTCTTCACCCCTTGCAAAAAATACACTCCACCAAATATCGGCCACCAACGGTCTCCCGCAAACTCCAAAAATCCAAATCGCTCTCTCCATTTTTCCGATTGGAAAGGCAGCACATAACAACCCATTCTTCCAGATTCAACTTCGATGCTAACAAGTTTTAACCAATCTTTAATTCTTTGAAGACTGACAAGCTCTTTACATTTAGCAGGGCCCTCTTTTACCCCCCAGCACCGATAGCGAAGTCCAAACATACTTAATGGATTTAATGAGGAGATAACCACCCTTCCCCCAGGGACTAAGATGCGCTCAACTTCTCTTATGACTGCATGTGGATCCAAGCTACACTCCAACGTGTGCGGGAGCAAAACGAGGTCAACTGATGATGACTTTATCGGCAATAGGGATAATTCAGCAGAAATCGACGCATCCAATCCGCCAGAAATTATTGCTCGATTCGCAATTCGGTTTAATTTTAAGAAATTTTTCTCAGAAAACCCTATTTGGATAGCAGTATATCCAAAGGCGTCCCTAACCGCGTCATCAAACAGTTCCTCCTCGAATCGAAGGACATACCTACCCAACGGACTTTTAAACCATTGAGACAGATGATTCTCTACATCACCTGTTGACATTTCCCCGCTCCCAAGAAAAGATTACATCTCATGAAAAATATGACAATTCACCCAATAAAAGCATTCTCAGATAATTATATCTGGTGTATCCACGATGGAAAAAATGCGGTTGTAGTTGATCCGGGCGATGCTAAACCGGTTCAAAAATATCTGGCCGCGAACAACCTTACGCTTATTGCAATTTTGGTGACACACCATCACCCAGATCATATTGGTGGAATTGGAAATCTCGACACGAATATCCCAGTCTTCGGGCCGATGACTGAGGCGATTTCCTCTTTAACTCATAGGCTACGAGAGGGTGACATCGTCACCATCGACAAACTAGCTCTTCAATTTAATATCCTCGATGTGCCAGGGCATACGCGTGGACATATCGCCTACTATGATGATAATCATCTATTTTGTGGAGATACGTTGTTTTCCTGCGGATGTGGAAGATTATTCGAAGGAACTGCAGAACAAATGTATCGGTCGCTAAATAAGCTAGCCACACTCCCCGATGAGACGCTTGTTTTCTGTACGCACGAATACACTGAGGCGAATATACGCTTTGCCTTAGAAGTTGAATCGACAAACGATGACCTACTCGAGTACGCTCAGAACGTACGAAAAGCGAGAGCCAATAACATTCCCTCGCTGCCCTCGACAATCGAGCTCGAAAAAAAAGTAAATCCATTCCTTCGCGCAAACGCTGAGACGGTGATCCAAGCCGCAAACGCTTACGCTTCGCGAACCTTAGCCAGTTCCGTAGATGTCTTCAGTACAATACGGGAGTGGAAAAACAATTTCTAACTCAAAACGCTCGGGCTAGTCGTTAATGAAACTGATCAGATCATGTAGTGTCGCGTTATTAATCTCTTTGACTGGGACGCTTGTGGCAGCTGAATCAGCGCAAAAGGACGAAACAAACTTAGAGACCGCAGATCACACGAGCGAAAAAGATATCTTAGATCTTGATGACGAACTATTTGAACAAGTCTTATCCGAAGAGGAATTGAGGTCGTTCAGCTTTTTCAGCTTCAATTATGTGGGACCTAACGCTGAAATAGAGCCTCCTAGGATTCAGTACATCGATTCGAGCGTCGAAAGTAAGAACGCCGCCTATGAGCAGACGCCAAGTATCTGGCCAAGAATAAAAAAACAGTTTGCGATGCCCAACATCCAAAACAAAAGGGTTCAACAATACGAGGCATGGTACCGTTCAAACCCTGATTACATTGGCCGAATTTACAATCGAAGTAGGCTTTATCTTCACCACATCATAGAGGAGGTAGAACGAAGGGGTATTCCCGGTGAAATCGCCCTTTTACCAATGATCGAGAGTGCTTTTAATCCTATCGCTTACTCAAGCGCCCATGCTGTAGGACTTTGGCAATTTATCCCCTCAACTGGAAAAAATTACGGTCTGGAGCAGAATTGGTGGGAAGATCGCCGAAGAGATATTGTTGCCTCAACGAACGCGGCTCTTGATTATTTGCAGGCGCTCCATTTCGAGTTTCAAGATTGGCAGCTAGCTCTCGCTGCTTATAATATGGGGGAAAATGGCTTACGTCGCGCTATTGCGAGGAACAAAAAACGTGGTCAAAGCGCCGATTATTCAAACCTTCGAATCCCCAAAGAGACGCAAAACTATCTACCGAAGCTCCAAGCCATAAAAAATATCATCGAATCTCCTAATGAGCTTGAAATTTCTTTGCCGCATGTTGCCGATACCGCCCACTTTGAGCGAATAAAAATCCATGAGCACATCGATGTTGCGGCTGCTGCCAAGTTTGCTGACCTCAGCATCGAAGACTTTGAAATGCTTAACCCAGGTTATAACCGCCCAGTGATCACATCCGATGGAAATAGAGAGATCTTGATTCCCGTATCAAAAGCGGAAACCTTCAATAAAAATGTTATTACCCAAGCCAGCTCAAAACTAACATGGACAACTCATAAATTTTCTGAGGGAGAAACGTTAACCGAAGTTGCTGAACAATTTAATACTACCGTTGACGCACTACAGAAAATAAACGGGCTAAAACCATACGTCCCCATAAAGATTGGTCAGTCGATTTTGGTGCCATCAAGACCCAATCAGACCTCCAACCTAAATGAAACTTGGGACTTACCAGAATTCTCACAGCCGAGCTCCACCTATGGAAAACGAATCACCCACAAAATCAAGCGAGGAGACACCCTATCTAAAATCGCTGCGAAATACGATGTAAGTATCGAAGGGATAAAATACTGGAATAAGATCAAAGGAAATACAATCATCGCTGGGAAAATGCTGGTCATTTACCAAGATTTCAGCATTCCTCGAGTCTCGCAAATGCTCGAACAATAGATTTAGAAACTGAAAGAACCCCTATGGCATTTTTAGAAAATAAAAAAATTTTAATAACTGGGCTACTCAGTAACCGGTCAATCGCTTACGGCATCGCTCAGGCATGTAAAAGAGAAGGAGCCTCTCTCGCTTTCAGTTATGCGGGTGGGGAAAAAATTAAAGGCCGAGTTGTTGAGCTTGCCAAAGATTTCCAGAGTGAATTAGTGTTTCCGTGTGATGTGGCTTCCGACGAGGAAATAGATAAACTATTCGAATCACTAAAAGGAGTGTGGGGCTCTCTAGATGGACTCGTACACTCTATAGCGTTCGCGCCCCGAGAAGCACTCTCAGGAGATTTTCTTGATTCTATTGATAGAGAGTCTTTCCGTATATCCCACGATATCAGTTCCTATAGCTTAGCGGCGCTAGCGAAAGGCGCTCGGCCATTAATGAAAGGGACAAATGGAAGCTTTCTCGCGCTGACCTACTTGGGAGCGCTTCGAGCTTTTCCAAGTTACAACGTCATGGGCTTAGCAAAAGCCAGTTTAGAGGCCAATGTGCGCTATATGGCGCATAGTCTCGGAGTAGATCATTTGCGCGTCAACGCAATTTCGGCAGGCCCAATAAAAACGCTTGCAGCGGCGGGAATCGGAAGCTTCGGAAAGCTACTGTCTTTCGCGGAAAAAACCTCTCCACTTAAAAAAAACGTAACTATTGAAGAGGTAGGAAATGTTGCCGCTTTTTTACTCAGTGATCTTGCAAGCGGAATTACCGGCGAAATCACCTATGTAGATGCTGGCTTTAATATAGCTGGAGTAGCACCGCTCGATTAACGAGGTGCTACTCACCAAAGGCACAACGAACCTACAGTTCTACTGTTTAAACAAATCAGTCTTGATACGAACGTTCGCTTTTTCACGAAGTGAATTTAAATACTGAGCACCCTGTTGCTGCTGTGTCATAGAGGTAATCTGACGCTTTCCCGCTTCTAGCTGCCCCTCAACCTCATCTTCCTTATCTGTAACTTTAGTAACTCGGTAGATCACATATCGACCATCCTCGTTGACCAATCCAGCATAACCAGGCAAAGCGGTTCTATTCATGCCAAAAACGGCAGACAATCCTTCTGCATGTAAACCCTGTCTGTTTACGAGCGTCACCACTCCGGGCTTTGACCAATCTCCGGAAACTTTCTCTCCCGATTTCAGTTTCGCAAGGGCCGCCTCTCCAGCTTCCTTTGCCTTGGCAAGAGATCGCTCGCTTTTCATAAAATCTTTGATATCCGAAGCAACATCTTCGAATTTCATGCCCTCTTCTAGTGCATGTTCTACTACACGCGCGGCCACTAAAACCCCTGGTTGCACTTCAAAGGCTTGCGTATTCCTTTTCTCTTCCAAAACTTCAGGAGAGAAGACCGCGGTCAAAAGATCGGGGTTGTTCAACATTGGATTAAATCCACCGCTATCTCTACCGACCCAGTCACTCTTTTGAATAGTCAACTTTAAATTATCAGCAACCGGCTGAAGGCTATCGAACTCTGTATATACCAAATCCGTAAAAGTCTGCGAGGCTTTGAGATAAGCCTCATCCGCCCTTGCCTTCCTGATCTCTTTCTCAAGGTCTTCTTTTATTGAGTCGAAGTTGGCGGTTTGCCCGCCCTTAACTTCATCAACACGAATAATATGATACCCGTACTCGGTCTTAACAGGACCAACGATCTCTCCTATCTTCGCTCCGAAAGCCGCATCCTCAAATTCCTTTACCATGAAGCCCTTCTCAAACAAACCTAGGTCGCCGCCGTTTTCCGCTGATCCAGGATCATTCGAGAACTCTTTTGCTAGTGCTGAAAAATTCTTCGGATTTGCCTTCACCTTAGTCAAGACGGAATCGACTTTCTCTTTCGCTTTTTTCCATTGGCTATCGTCTGTATTATCTGTAACAGATATCAGTATATGGCTCGCCCGGCGCTGCTCCTTACTCTGGTAATCGGCGATTCGCGCCTCATATGCTTCTTGGAGATCCTGCTCACTAACCACAACAGAGGCTGACGCAACCTCATCGTTTAGAACCACGTACTCGAGTTTTGCCCTCTCCGGAATACGAAAAAGATTTTGATTATCGTCATAATACTTTTTAACATCCACGTCAGAAACGACCATGGCCTCTCGATAGTCCGCTGGTGAAAATACGAGTTGACTTACTTCCCTTTCTTGTAATCTTTGGCGAACGAGATTCTTCACTGTCACATTCGGGACAAATGCTGTTTCGGCTATAACCCGCTGCAATCTCCCAACAATCACATCCTCTGAAACCTGCTCTTCAAATTCCGCAGTAGACAGTCTTTGAGCCTTTAAAACTTGCTCATATCTTTCGTGGGAGAACTTTCCATTCTCATCTTGAAAAGCTCCGACGGTCGAAATCATTTCTATCAGCTCATCTTCAGATACCGCTAAACCACTCGATCGCGCGGCATTAAGAATTAACCTTCTTTGAATCATATTATTCAAAACTGAACGCTTAAAATCATCAGATTGAAGATATTGGGCTGCCTGTGGATTTTGTTGCACTTGGGGACGCAAGCGTTCCTGCTCGCGCTCAACCATGTATCCAAATTCCTGCTGGCTTATAGAGCTCTTCCCGACGTTGGCGACCGAATCCGCAGATCCTCCAGTAAAGTACGACTGGACCCCAAAGAGCGCGAAGCTCGCAATGATTAATCCAAATATTACCCAAGAGATCTTCTTATACTTTCCGACAAATCCAAACATTTACTTTTCCATTAATTAACCGGTTTGAAATATAACTATAAAGTATCCTACCTTGCATAACAAAAAAGGCGAACTACGTTCGCCTTTCGTTTTGGCGGAGTGGACGGGACTCGAACCCGCGACCCCCGGCGTGACAGGCCGGTATTCTAACCAACTGAACTACCACTCCTACTTTTTTGGTGGGTGCTGAGAGGCTCGAACTCCCGACATTCGCCTTGTAAGGGCGACGCTCTACCAACTGAGCTAAGCACCCAAATCGTGCGCGCTAATCCGGCCGATTTGAACCCGCGAAAGTTTGAACCCCCTGCGGAAAACGCGCTAGTTTACTGCATCCTTGAGCGCTTTACCAGCCCGGAATTTGGGAGACTTCGATGCTGAAATTTGGATGGTTTCTCCGGTCCTAGGATTTCTTCCCGTTCGAGCTCCACGCTCTCCAACGTAAAAACTTCCGAACCCAACAATCGTAACCTGGTCGCCACTTTTGAGCGCTCCAGAAATTGCATTAGTAGCGCCGTCGAGCGCTCTTTCAGCTGATGCCTTTGAAATATCGGCCGCAGCCGCAATTGCTTCGATTAATTCCGCCTTGTTCACTGTTGTCTCCCTTATTTATTTTTATCGTCATCCTGCGATAACGAGGATTGTGGATGTTTCCCTAGAAACCGTTTACTTTCTATCTCGACAAAGGTCTTATAACAATTTAAAAAACCTAGTGTCAAGCGTTACTAATGCTTAATACTCTCCGATTATTGTCTAGTGTTTGATTTGCGTTGGAGACTCACTCGTATTTTCAACAGACGAAATCTCCACCGATGCATCAATTAATTGCTGTCGCAACGGCTCGGGAACTCTCTCGAGGGCAATATCAAACACTTGGTCGATCCACTTCACCGGGACGATCTTCAGAGTCCCTTTTATATTTTCCGGTATTTCGACGAGATCTTTCTCATTTTCACTCGGAATGATTACAGTCGTGATACCTCCCCTGTGAGCGGCAAGTAACTTCTCCTTCAAACCACCTATAGGAAGAACTTCTCCTCGGAGCGTAATTTCTCCGGTCATTGCAACTTCGCACTTCACGGGTATGTTCGTCAGCGCAGAAACTAGAGCGGTAGTCATCGCAATTCCTGCGGATGGACCGTCTTTAGGTGTCGCTCCCTCAGGTACATGTACGTGAATATCTTTCTTCTCGAACACCTCTGCGTCGATTCCAAGACCTTCGGATCTAGCACGAACCACCGATCGAGCTGCCTCGACCGACTCTTTCATTACATCTCCGAGAGAGCCCGTACGCTGGATATTCCCCTTTCCAGGTAACACCACCGACTCTATCGTCAATAACTCACCACCGACCTCAGTCCACGCAAGTCCAGTGACTTGACCTACCTGGTTCTGTTTCTCAGCTAATCCAAATGTGAATTTTTTTACACCTAAGAATTTATCAAGATTTTTTGGGGTGACGCTTGTTCTCTTTTTTGTTTTACCGATGACCAATGCAGTAACTACTTTTCGGCATATCTTCGAGATTTCACGCTCTAAATTTCTCACCCCAGCTTCGCGAGTGTAGAAACGAATAACATCTCGAATGGCGGCATCGGAAATAGATAGGTCATCATTAGAAATGCCGTGGTTCTTAAATTGCTTTGGAAGCAAGTGACGCGTAACAATATTAAGTTTTTCGTCCTCCGTGTATCCGGATAGGCGAATAACTTCCATCCTGTCGAGGAGCGGAGCTGGGATGTTCATAGAATTTGCGGTCGCCACGAACATGACATCAGAGAGGTCATAATCGACCTCGATGTAGTGATCTGCAAATTTATTATTCTGCTCAGGGTCAAGCACCTCGAGCAGAGCTGAGGACGGATCGCCTCGGAAATCCATTCCCATTTTATCCACTTCATCCAACAAGAATAATGGATTGCGCACTCCAACCTTCGACATATTTTGCAGAATCTTACCGGGCATTGAACCTATGTAGGTTCTCCTATGACCTCGAATTTCCGATTCATCCCTTACTCCCCCAAGAGACATTCTCGTAAATTTTCTGTTTGTCGCATGCGCGATTGACTGACCCAACGAAGTTTTTCCAACACCTGGAGGACCAACCAAACAAAGAATTGGAGCTTTTAATTTATCAACTCGCTGCTGAACGGCCAAGTATTCAACAATTCGCTCCTTCACTTTTTCCAAGCCGAAGTGATCCTCATCGAGCACAGCCTCTGCCGCACCCAAATCAGTGCTGATCTTGCTTTTCTTTTTCCAAGGCAACCCAACAAGGGTATCAATGTAGTTTCTGACGACCGTCGCCTCCGCAGACATCGGAGACATCAACTTAAGTTTCTTTAGCTCTGAATCCGCCTTTTGGCGAGCCTCCTTTGGCATGCGGCTCGATGCTATCTTTTTCTCAAGCTCTTCAAGCTCCGCCCCTTCCTCGGCGTCCCCCAGCTCCTTTTGAATAGCTTTAACTTGCTCATTCAGGTAGTACTCTCTCTGGCTTTTTTCCATCTGGCGCTTTACACGCCCCCGTATCCTACGCTCTACTTGAATAATATCGAGCTCAGACTCGAGCAAAGATAGCAACTGCTCTATCCTCGATTTGGGGTCAATAACTTCTAGCAGTTCTTGCTTTTGCTCAACTTTGAGTGGGAGGTGAGCTGTGATGGTATCTACAAGCCGCCCCCCATCATCTATACCGGCCAAAGAAGATACTACCTCGGGGGGAATCTTTTTATTCAGCTTCACATATTGCTCAAACTGCGACAGCACGGCCCTGCGCATTGCCTCAAGGTCAGAACTGTCCACCACTTCATCTGACACTGATTCTGCCTGGCAAGACATGTACTCACCGTCGCTCGACATCGAAATTAATTTTGCTCGCCTTACCCCCTCGACTAAAACCTTGACCGTGCCATCAGGCAATTTGAGCATTTGCAGAATATTGGCTACAGTACCCAAGCTGTAGAGATCGCTTTCAGTTGGGTCATCTTTAGCAGCTGATCGCTGGGCAACAAGCATAATTTGCTTGCCAGACTCCATGGCAGCTTCGAGCGCTTTATTCGATTTCTCTCTTCCCACAAAAAGAGGGATCACCATGTGGGGGAAGACAACTACGTCCCTTAACGGTATCAAGGGATAAATTTCTGACTCTAGTTGATTATCCATGCCAATCCTTATTTAGCCACGACACAACCCATCAGATGGGTCCTAAACCTCTAGAATTCAAGAGATTAACTTAATTTTTATTTCCACCGGCTCTAGCAACTGCCGTAGAAGCAGCCTCAGCATACATCACTAACGGGGAGCCAGTTCCGTCAATTGCACCAGCGTCAACGACCACCTTTTCCGCATTCTTGTTCGAGGGAAGATCATACATCGTATCTAATAACGCCTGCTCGATGATTGACCTTAACCCCCTGGCGCCGGTTTTTCTCTTTAGAGCCTTTGTTGCAATAGCCTTTAGGGCATCCGATGTAAACTCAAGCTCCACACCCTCGATCAAAAAAATCTTCTTGAACTGCTTGATTAACGAGTTCCGGGGTTCGGTCAAAATTTCAATGAGCGCATCCTCTGCCAACTCATCAAGGGTAGCGATTACGGGTAAGCGTCCAACAAACTCGGGTATTAATCCAAACTTGATCAAATCTTCAGGTTCAACCCGCTTGAGCATTTGACCTATTTTTTGCGAGGAGCGCACACCTTTTATTTCCGCACTGAAACCAATTCCACTCTTTTGAGACCTTTCAATAATGATCTTCTCAAGCCCATCAAAAGCACCGCCGCATATGAAGAGAATGTTGCTTGTGTCAACTTGGACAAATTCTTGGTTTGGGTGCTTTCGCCCTCCCTGAGGCGGAACAGAAGCCGTAGTGCCCTCTATTAACTTTAAAAGGGCCTGCTGCACACCCTCTCCAGAGACATCTCGAGTAATCGAGGGGTTGTCGGTTTTCCTCGAAATCTTGTCTATTTCATCGATATATACGATTCCACGCTGCGCCTTCTCAACATCGTAATCGCATTTTTGCAGTAGCTTCTGAATGATATTCTCAACGTCTTCCCCAACGTACCCAGCTTCCGTCAGAGTCGTAGCGTCAGCCATGATGAATGGGACGTTTAGAAGACGGGCCAAGGTTTGAGCCAGTAAAGTTTTACCGGACCCAGTAGGCCCCACAAGTAAGATGTTCGACTTTGCCAACTCGATATCATCATCAATTTCGCTATCGAGCCGTTTATAGTGGTTGTATACGGACACCGACAGTATGCGCTTAGCCTGCTCCTGCCCAATCACGTACTGATCAAGAATACCTCTGATCAATTTAGGTGTTGGTAACTCTGCACCCTCTTTGGGCTCATCTGCCGCCAACAGCTCTTCTTTTATGATGTCGTTACAAAGATCAATACACTCATCACAAATATACACAGAGGGGCCTGCAATAAGTTTTTTCACCTCTTGCTGGCTTTTTCCACAAAATGAGCAGTACAAAAGCTTATCTTTTGCGTCGTTTTCTGTGTCGTTAGATTCGCTCATGATCGTTCACACTATCAATTTGTTCATATTTTATTGGCTAGCGATGAAGCTTTTAAGATCTAGCCTTCAACACCTCATCCACTAACCCGTACGCCACTGCCTCCTCGGCATTCATGAAATTATCTCGATCCGTATCTTTTTCGATCTCGCCTACCGATTTACCCGTGTGCTGAGCCAATAACTCGTTTAGACGGCCCTTCAAATAAAGAATCTCTTTCGCGTGTATCTCAATGTCAGATGCCTGCCCCTGAAAACCCCCGAGGGGTTGATGGATCATGATGCGAGAATTTGGTAACGTAAATCTTTTGCCTGGCGCTCCGGCCGCCAATAAAAAGGACCCCATGCTTGCAGCTTGTCCTACACATAACGTGCTTACCTGCGGCTTGATGAATT
>JAURFP010000017.1 GCA_030834275.1 Burkholderiales bacterium
CTATGCTCTTGCTTGAGAATAGCGATTTGTTCTAAAACCGCATCGTGTTCTTCGTTATGCATCGCACTTCGCCAATGGAAAAGGCTAGTAGCGGTTGTACATTTCAATGGCCCTAAGTAAAGATTTCTCTTTGATAATGATGGGCATCATTTTGGATTCGCGGTCATCGTAATCTGCAAGTAGGGACAACACTTTTTCGGCAGCCCAACGAGGAACAACAACAACTCCATCTGGGTCTCCCACAACAATATCTCCCGGGTTTACGTCTATCCCTCCACATTTCACCGGTATTTGTTTTCCTACAGGAATCATTCGGCCCACCGATGTAGCTGGACTAATACGCCTTGCAAATACGGGAAATTTCATTTCCCTAATCGCGGTAACATCTCTTACCGCGCCATCAATAACTACCCCCTCGAGACCCCGAACTTGAGCGGTAGTAGCCATCAAATTTCCAATAGCGGCAATATCAGTTCCATCTTCCATTACGTAAATCAGCACGCTGCCAGGTTCTGCTTCATCCAAAATTTGAAGGTGGTATGGGGGATACTTGGTCTTGTCTTTGGTCAAGGCGGGACGCATTAGTGCAGTTGCTGCTTTTCCGACAATTTTTGCATCAAACAATGATTTCATGTCTGAATTCATCCATCCCCTCTGTCCGGTAACGGCCTCGATCGCATCCGCTATGTTGCCGGTGCTGTTCTGTTCAGCTCTGAATGAGGCAATGATTTCATCATCTGACATCGCCAACACTTGAGAGGTGAGAGTGCTTGAGAGAAGGAGTGCGATTAATGCTGCAGATGTTATTTTCATATTGTTTCCTTGGTTGAATAATCTGCAGGATACATTAAAGGTAAAAACGTCTCTCAGAATTTTGCCGAATTGAGGCATGGTTTTATAGGGAAGGCAGGTCTTCGTCTGGTCAAGCGGGTGAATAATTAGCAAGAGAAAAGTAGGCAAAAAAAAGGCCCTCTAACGAGGGCCTTGAGGTACATTCTCTTTAGGGAGGAGGAGTTAAAGAGAAGCTTGATGTTGCATCGCAATGCGACGTTTCATCCACGGAAATAATATTACTCTTATGAAAATACTTTTATAATGACGCGTAATAGAATATTATTTATTCCATAAAACTTATAAATAGGGGTGAATATTGGATCGTTTCAACCTGATGCAAATATTTGTGAGAATTGTTGAGACGGGTAGCTTTTCTGCGGTTGCGCGTGAGCAGAATATGCTTCAACCAACGGTCAGTAAGCAAATGAGCGCTCTTGAGCAAAGCTTGGGTGTTCGATTGTTAAATCGAACAACGAGAAAATTGTCACTCACAGAAGCCGGTCGCGAGTATTACGAGCGCTGTCACCAAATATTGGAGGACGTTCAGGAGATGGAGTCGGACGTTCTTGGGTTTCAAAATAAACCCACGGGGACTCTAAGAGTCAATACACCTGTAGCCTTCGGACATATCCACATGGTTCCTTTGTTACTCGAGTTTAGAAACAAATATCCAGAGCTCGGTGTGGACCTATCTCTCGATGATCGGTACGCCGATCTGATCCAAGAGGGTTATGATGTCGCTATTCGTTTTGGAGAATTAGAGGACTCAAATTTAGTGGCGAGACATGTGGGTAGTAGTGCCCGCGTTTGTGTTGCATCACCAGAGTACCTTAAAAAAAATGGCATCCCTCGCGATCCGGAAGATTTGAAGCAACACAACTGTATTACGTACACCTACTTGTTTTCTAATACATGGCCATTCAAGGAAAAAGGTGATCCCATCTCGGTAAAGGTGGGTGGTGATTTTCGTGCCAATAGCGGCTTAACGATTCGTGAGGCTGCTTTGAATGGGACTGGCGTAGCGAGCGTTCCAGCTTTGCTGGTTAGTGAGGATATAGAGAGTGGCCGACTGACCTCCATACTGAATGAATACGCCCCCGATCCAATCAGAATAAGTGCGGTATTCCCGTCTGGGCGCTTGGTGCCGAGAAAAGTTAAGTTATTCGTAGATTTTATGAAGGATGAATTTCTGAAAATACCACTGCTACATCCCAAGCAGCCGAGTCGACCGGTTCCCCGTTTGAAGTCCAAACCTGGAGTTGTTGTGGAATCTAAAAGTCAGAATGCGTAGTTCGTAAGAGTTGTAGTAGAAGTTTTGAATAATTAGTTGAGAGAAGCTGGAGCATATTTGATAATGATGTCTGTAATTGATTTCGAATTGAGATGAGTAAAAAGAAAAATACGTATACCGCGGACGACATTGAGATCTTAGAAGATTTGTCGCCCATTCTGCACCGTCCTGGAATGTATACGGATCCGGAAAATCCAAACCATGCGCTTGTAGAAATCATCGATAATGCTTCCGATGAAGGGCTCGCAGGTTTCGCTCAAAATGTCGATGTCACGCTCTTTGAGGATGGTTCTGCCGAGGTTATTGACGATGGGCGTGGAATTCCCGTAGATCTGCATCCTGCCAAAAAAATTCCAGCTGTACAGGTCATTTTTACGACGCTCCACTCGGGTGGAAAATTTCGAAAAACCGATGCTGGATCTGTGTATCGAATAGCCGGTGGACTTCACGGTGTGGGGGTCTGTGTGAGTAACGCTTTGTCGCTGAAACTCGAGGTTGAGGTCAAGCGGGATAGCTCGAAGAATCTATTGGTTTTCGGACCTAATGGCAAGGTTAAGCAACCTCTCAAAAAAGTTGCTAGCACAAAAGCAAAGGAGACAGGAACTCGAATTCGATTCTGGCCCGACCCGAAATACTTCGATTCCCCAAAATTCAATACCGCTAATATCTCCGCGCTTCTTAGAGCGAAAGCGATGTTGTTACCTGGTGTACGTTTCACTCTCGGAGTTGAGAAAAACAAAAAGATCGAAACGCAGTCGTGGCATTTTCCAGATGGAATTTCCGGATACTTCAAAGAGGCGATTGTGGGAAATGATCCAGTCGCGGAAACTTTTCTTGGTGAGCGCTACATTCAAGCTCAATCTGAGTCGGACAGTTTTGCAGAGGGTGAGGGGGCTCTGTGGGCGATTGCTTGGACTGCCGAGGGAGATGTGGTCTCCGAGTCGTATGTGAATATGATTCCCACAAAATACGGAGGAACGCATGTCTCCGGTCTTAGAGATGGCGTTTATCAGTCAATAAAAAATTTCATTGATCATCATGCGATGGGGCAAAAAGGTTTGAAAATTGTGCCTGAAGATGTTTGGTCAAGAGTGAGTTACGTTCTCGCCTGTAAAATCTTGGATCCGCAATTTAAGGGCCAAGTAAAAAATGAATTAATTTCTCGAGACGCGGTGAAATTGGTATCTCAAATGATTAGAGATCCAATCGAACTTTGGTTAAATCAGCATGTGGGTGAGGCAAAGAAAATTGCTGAGCTAGTCATTAAGCAAGCACTAGCTAGAACCAAGGCCTCCCAAAAGGTCGAGAAGAGAAAAACATCAGGGGTAGCTGTCTTGCCGGGGAAACTAACCGATTGTGCTTCCGAGGATTCTAGCCGCAACGAGCTGTTTATTGTGGAGGGTGATTCGGCAGGGGGGTCTGCAAAAGGGGCTCGAGATAAAGAATTTCAGGCGATATTACCGCTCAAGGGTAAGCCTAAAAATACATGGCAGGACTCTCCAAATACGCTTTATTCAAATAAGGAGATCGAAGCGATTGCACTCGCGATAGGGATCGATCATCACTCTTCAGAGAGTAATATTGATCTTAGTGGCCTTCGGTATAACAAAATTAATATTTTGGCAGATGCAGACGTAGATGGCGCTCATATCCAGGTCTTGCTTCTCACGTTGTTTTTTAAACACTTCCCTAAATTGATTGAAAATGGACACGTTTATGTGGCCCAGCCACCTTTGTTTAGAGTTGATGTCCCTGCTGGCGGTAAGGGAAGGCCAGCGAGGAAACTTTACGTTTTGGATGAGCAGGAGTTAGAAACGCTCGAGCGAAAACTCGTGGACGAGGGGGTGAAGGAAGGATCCTGGGCGGTCAGCCGATTTAAAGGCTTGGGAGAAATGAGTCCGGACCAGCTATGGGAAACGACGCTTAACCCAGACACTCGTCGAGTACTCCGGGTATCCTTCGAGGACAACGTAGAGCAATCACTGGATATTTTTTCGATGATGATGGCGCGAGAAAATTCTGGACAAAGACGGTCCTGGATGGAAACTTTTGGAAATCTAGTCGAGGCGGATTTCGCGTGAGATCGTTATCCATTAATTGCTGTGCTATTTGTGCATCAATAATCTTGGGTCTGGTAATTGCGGTTTCAGTTTATGCAAACGAGCCGATTAGAAAAATCACAGAATTCGGGATTTACACGGACGAGCATGAGCTCATTAAAAAAACTAAATCGGTACCTGCTGGTGAGGTTACGAGATTTGGATTTTGTTTCGAAGCTTTTGTGAATTTTTTCGATGATGATGCTTATATGCTGATTCAGTCTCTGGAGCATCCTCCTATAAAGGATGAAGGAGGATGGCCAAACAAGGGTTATAACGTACCGAGAATGTTTAAGGTCAAAAACGGCATTGCGACCGGATGTGCTGATTTTAAAGCCAGGAATCAAGCGGAGATGCTGGCCGGTGATTGGATTTTTAGTATTACGGATGGTGGGGAAGAATTAATCAGAATTAAATTTGTTGTCGAGTGACTGAACCATACGAGGTGTTTGTGGTGTTTAGGGTAAATCAATGACGAAACAAGAGGAATTATTTGAGGTGGCCGATCTAGAAAAAAAAGGAAAGGGTCGCGCTGTTAAAAAGCAGAGCCCAACGGCTTCGGCACTTCCGGATTATTTTGCACCGTTAGAGACCTTAGATTTTGACGGTGTGACTCCCCTTGGTCGTTATGCATCGACCCAGTATCTTCAATATGCGATAGCGACAGTCAAAGATCGGGCCCTGCCGCGAGTAGCGGATGGTCAAAAGCCTGTCCAGTCAAGGATTCTATATGCGATGTGGGAGATGAATGCGCTATCGGGGACTCCTCGAAAAAAATCTGCGAGGGTGGTCGGCGACGTTCTAGGAAAATTTCATCCTCATGGTGACGCGTCTGTTTATGATGCGTTAGTGCGAATCGCGCAAGACTTTACGCTGCGTTATCCGTTGGTCGATGGCGAGGGAAATTTTGGTTCTCGTGATGGCGACGATGCAGCGGCGATGCGATATACAGAGGCTAGGCTTACACAGTTTGCCGAAGTGCTATTGTCAGAGCTGGATGAGGGTACCGTTGATTATGTGCCGAACTATGATGGCAGCGTAAAGGAACCGAAGTTACTCCCCGCGAGGCTTCCAGTCATGCTGTTGAATGGCGCGAGCGGTATTGCAGTTGGTATGGCGACAGAGATACCCAGTCACAATCTAAATGAGGTCGCAAAAGCGGCTATCGCACTTATCAAAAATCGAGATCTCTCCTCTAAACAACTGATGAGGTCAATCAAGGGGCCTGATTTTCCAGGCGGTGCGCAAATTATTACCCCCCAGAATGAACTCGCAGAGATTTATGCTAACGGAAGAGGGGCAATCCGGGTTCGAGCGCGTTGGGAGTTTGAAAAGCTAGCGAGGGGGCAGTGGCAGCTCGTGGTGAGTGAGTTACCACCGGGAGTGTCTGCGCGAAAGGTTCAGGAGGAGATCGACGGTATTACAAACCCAATACCCAGGGCTGGAAAGAAAACTTTAGGGGCATCCCAGCAACGGGAGAAGCAGGGAATGCTAATGATGCTCGATCGTATGCGAGATGAGTCGGACCGTACAAATCCGGTTCGTTTAGTGTTTGAACCCAAAACATCTAAGATCGATCAGGAAGAATTCGCCAACATGTTGTTGGCTAAAACCAGTCTCGAGATCAATGTTCCAGTCAATATCGTAAGCGTTGGGTTAGATGGTCGTCCGGCGGGAAAGAATATCCAAGAGGTATTACTCGAATGGGTTGATTTTCGATTGAATACGGTTACGAAACGAACGCAATTTAGGTTGGCGAAAGTACAGGATCGTATCCATGTTCTCGAGGGCAGGTTGCTGGTCCTGCTAAATGTCGATCGTGTAATAAAAGTTATTCGCAACTCTGACCAACCTCGGGTAGATCTCATCAAAGAGTTTAAGTTAACCGAGAGACAGGCTGACGATATTCTCGATATGCGTTTGCGCCAACTCGCAAAGTTAGAGCATATTAAAGTTGAGCAGGAGTTAAAAACGCTTCAAAAATCAGAGAAGGATTTGAAGGATATTCTCAAGACAAAATCCGAACTCGAGGATTTGGTGATATCTGAAATTGAAAGTGACGTCAAAGTCTTCGGAGACAAGCGTAGGACTGTGATTGAGGAATCCGAGAGAGCGTTTGTCGAAGTCAAGGTGATTGACGAGCCTATCACAGTAATTTTCTCCAAAAAAGGATGGGTTCGGGCGAGACAGGGCTGGGATGTGAATCCAGATACTTTATCGTTTAAGGAGGGTGACTCGCTACTCAGCCTTATCCAATGTCGGACTATCGATGCGGTCTCGTTTTTGGACTCCAAGGGGCGAGCGTATAGTGTCGAGCCGAGCCAATTGCCAAGCGGAAGGGGCGACGGTGTTCCGGCCTCATCGCTAGTCGATCTTCAGGGTGGTGGGCATATCTTATTCTGCGTTGCGGGACCAATTGACACTAATATTCTTGTGGCCACCTCTGGAGGCTATGGCTTCGTTACAAAGTTATCAAGCTTAGTGTCCAATAGGAAAGCAGGGCGGGATTTTATAGCGATGAATCCCGGAGAAATTCCCGTAGAACCAAAAGTATTTGAGCAAGATGAAAAGAACGTCATTGTTACGCTCTCTAAGAAAGGAAAGCTTCTTACTTTTTCTGCAAAGGAAATTAAGGAGTTAGCGCGTGGTAGGGGTGTAATTTTGATGGGGTTGGATGATCAAGATGAGCTTTCAGCAGTTGGTGTGACGAATAAACGAAGTATTCGAGTCTGTGGAAGAGCTCCGAGGTCGAAGAAGGAGGAGTCACTCTTAATTTCCGGAGATAAGTTTGAGCATCATTATTTGAGGCGAGCCCGGATGGGTCGTGTGCTAGCCAAGAAACTAGATGCCCCTTTCAAGCTTTCGACTGATTAAAGTTGAAAGCCCAAACTCATGCTCCATCTACCGCGACGATATTCATTTTTGCGGTGCTCTCTCGCAGCTTCTTGACCCGCTGATACTCTTTTGAGTTATACCAATCCTTTGCAGTTTGCAAACTTTCGAATTTGCACATGACGATTCTCTTCGGACGCCATACGCCCTCCAGGATTTCAATATTTCCACCGCGAACCAGAAACTCTCCGCCAAATTGAGCGAGAGTTGCGCCCACAGCTGATCGATAGGCCTCGTATCCCGTCGGGTCTAAAACTTCAATTTCGGTTATTAAGTAAGCGGACATTAAACTCTCCTAACTTTTTCCAGCATTCATTATGTCATTTTGAATAGGGTATAGTTTAAGACTCACTCATCATATGATTCGCTATCCAAAGGTTGATGTAAATGAAAACTAGAATTACTGAGCTGCTGAAGATCAAATATCCAATTATTCAGGGAGGCATGCACTACGTGGGCTTTGCTGAGTTAGCGGCGGCTGTCTCCAATGCGGGGGGGCTGGGAACGATAACTGCGCTAACCCAAAAAACTCCAGGAGATTTAGCGAATGAGATTAGTAAATGCAGAGACCTGACTGAAAATCCGTTTGCTGTGAACTTGACGTTTTTGCCCTCGCTTGCGACTCCTGACTACCCCGGATACGTCAAGGCGATAATCGATGGCGGAGTAAAAATTGTTGAAACGGCAGGGCGAAATCCGCAGCAAGTTATGCCGTACCTCAAGGACGCTGGAATCAAAGTGATTCATAAATGCACTTCTGTTCGACATTCACTGAAGGCTCAGGAAATTGGATGTGATGCCGTATCAGTAGATGGTTTTGAGTGTGGCGGTCATCCGGGAGAAGACGATATACCGAACTTCATTCTGTTGCCTCGAGCGGCTGATGAATTGGAGATCCCTTTTGTTGCATCAGGGGGGATGGCGGACGGAAGATCGTTAGTAGCAGCGATGGCCCTTGGTGCCGATGGTATGAACATGGGGACGAGATTCATCGCAACAAAGGAAGCACCTGTGCATGAAAATGTAAAGCAAGCGCTCCTAGCGGCATCAGAGTTAGATACAAAACTTGTCATGCGACCACTTCGTAATACGGAGAGGGTGCTCAAGAATAATGCTGCTATTAGATTGTTGGAGAAAGAGCGAGCGCTGGGCGAGAAATTGACGATAGATGATGTTATTGATGAGGTTGCTGGCGTTTACCCGAAGGTGATGCTTGATGGTGAGATGGAGGCAGGGGTTTGGTCTTGTGGAATGGTTGCAGGTCTAATTCACGATATTCCAACTTGCGCGGAGCTTGTTGCGCGAATCATGTCAGAGGCGCGCAGTATCCTTGAAAAACGCATGCAACAGGTAGGCTGATTAGCAATCATTAGGGGATATGTTCAACGGATAATTCATGATTGATTTTGGTAAGCCAGAGGATACCCTTAGAAGTAAGGTCTACACGGTTATTTTTGAAGCGGATACAAGAGCTGGAAGAATTTTCGATCTAGCGCTTATTTATCTTATTGTTATAAGTGTTCTCGTCGTCCTTTTTGATAGCGTAGATCAGATTAACTTGCGATTTGGATTGCAGTTACGCATCCTCGAGTGGATTTTTACAGGTATTTTCACCGTAGAGTATGCGGTGAGGCTTTGGTGTGTTCGTAGACCGATTCGGTACGCTAGGAGTTTCTATGGAATAGTTGATCTGCTTGCGGTAGCGCCCACGTATCTTGCGATCTTTGCTCCGGGTATCCACGCTTTAATCGATATTAGAATCCTGCGATTATTGCGTCTCTTTCGTTTACTAAAATTAACTGCTTACGTTTCTGAGTATGGTGCGCTGGGGCGAGCGTTATACGCCTCTCGTAGGAAAATTTTTGTATTCTTATCCTTTGTCGGAATGGTTGTTCTAATTATGGGGACCGTCATGTACGTGGTGGAAGGCGCTGAGAACGGTTTTACGAGTATCCCAATATCAGTTTATTGGGCGATCATGACGATGACGACTGTGGGTTTTGGCGATATTGTGCCTCACACAGATTTGGGAAGAATAGTATCATCTGTGATGATGTTATTAGGTTGGGGAATTCTCGCTGTACCGACTGGAATCGTTAGTGCCGAGTTTGTCAACCTTAAAGAGAGGCCAACAACTCGAACTTGTCCAGAATGTTTAACTGAAGGACATTTATCTGCTTCAAGATTCTGTAGAGATTGTGGTTGTGAGCTGCCGAATTATGCCGATAGTATTGAAGGGTCGAAGTAAATTAAGAATATATTGATCATGAATAGAAAATTTTCAGTGGGTATCCGGTTTTTCTTATTTCTGGGGTTCGCCGGTTTATTCTCCGGTTGTGGCGATAGTGGTGATGCCGGTGAAAAAGTAAATCAAGAATCCAGTAGTGGGGTGTTTTTACAAATTCTTTTGGTCAATCCTGAGGGTGAGGATATGAGCTATGTTTTGTTTAATCCAAACGTAAAAACGATCGAAGAATGTAATCAGTCAGCTCAAGATGATATGAATACGATCATTGAACTTCTCCCGCCTGAGTTGCAGGATTCAAAGGTGACTGGGTCATCTTGTTCGTATACCAACCCAGAGTTAGGTGATAAGGAGAGCGAATCTTAGAAATGCGCTATCACCGGGCTCGCCACGAAGTTCAAACAGCCGGGTAATGGCGTAGGTATAATGTGTCGACTGATTACTCTGCTGACGTGGGGTTCAAAACTTTAATTGGAACTTCTTAATGAGTGCAAATATTCTCAAATTTTTAAGAAACAATGGCGAACAGCTGGATGCTGATATATCAAAGGCTCTTAAAATCCCAAAACCCCAACTCGAAAAGCAAATGTCGGATCTTATGGCTGCTGGGGAAGTCATTTGCTGCCATGTTACCCGTTATAGTGGAGATAAAAAGATTGAGGGTATGAGTTATCGACTGTCAGCGCATGTACCGCCCAGAGCCCCGGGGCGGAAACCTGGTGGCAAATCCGCTTCAACTTCTTCATCTGAGGAAGATGAGGATTAATGAATAAAATTGGTTTCGCTGTCCTCGGTCAATAGCTAAGAGCTCTGTGGATACAATTCAGTGGTTTCCGGGCCATATGGCCCAAGCAAAAAAAAGTATTGCCAAAGCCCTCAAGTCAGTTGATTTAGTGGTTGAGGTTCTGGACGCCCGAATGCCTCCAGCTAGTGCCAATCCTCTCGTTGAAGAGCTAAGACTCACTCGGCAAAGGCCTGTTCTAAAGGTTCTCAACAAATCTGATCTTGCGGACCCCGCAGTCACTAAGAGTTGGTTGCAGAGTTTTCGGGCCCAGGATAATTTGTTCGCGGTTGAAGTTTGTTCCAAACATAAATCCGATGTTCGAAATTTAATTCGCGAGGCGCGAAAGCAAGTTCCTCACAGAAGTGATGCGATCAAACCGCTACGAATGATGGTCATGGGGGTCCCAAATGTTGGTAAATCTACTTTGTTAAATGCGATTCTTGGGCGCTCGGTAGCGAAAGCGGCTGATGAGCCAGCGGTGACCAGAAGTGTCAGTCGGTACGATCTCGATGAAAAAACCATTATTTACGATAGCCCTGGCCTGATGTGGAGTAAATTGGACTCGCGGGAAAATGCCTATGCTTTGGCGGTCAATAATGCAATAGGAGTAAATGCGTATGTTCCTGAGGAAGTGGCCGTATTCCTCGCAGAGAAACTTCGATTGTTCTACGCTAACCGTATATTTGATCGGTACGGTTTCGATTCATCGAACCTGGATGCAAATGATATTCTTCAAAAAATCGGAAATATCCGAGGTGCTCGAATAAAGGGAGATGAAATTGATTTAGAGAGGTCAGCAAATATTCTTCTTACCGACTATCGGAAGGGGAAGCTTGGTCGAATTACGATTCAAGTTCCTAATTAGTAGGGCATGGAAATCAAAACTGGTGTGATTAAAAAAGGAGACTATTTATGGCAAAAGCCTATTGGATCGCATTTTACAGATCGATCTCAGATCCAGAAGCGTTGAAACGGTATGCGGAACTCGCGTTACCAGCAATCCAGAAAGGTGGAGGAAAGTTCCTCGTTCGTGGTATGCCCTCAAAGGTTTATGAGGCCGGAGAGCAGCAGCGTACAGTGATGATCCAGTTTGATAGCGTAGAGCAGGCAACAGCGGCTCATGATAGCCCGGATTATCAAAAGGCCTTGGATGCGCTTGGCGATGGTGCTGTTCGTGATATGCGTATTTTGGAGGGGGTGGAATAATATCAAGTGAATGGGGGTGCGCGTGCTAAATCGTTTTGTTTAATGCGTACATCTTCTTGAAGCAGTTACTGTTTCGAAAGTTGATATCGGAAGAAATATCCCAGTAACCAGGTTCCAGCTGCCACAGTTACGAAAGCCGGAAAAAATCCGTAAGCATCAATGATGGCTCCAAAAATAAGCGTGCCAATCGCTTGTCCGCAAAATAGACACATTGCAAAACAGGCGATAGCAGTACCTCTGGCGGGAACGAACATTTCTGAGGCTTTAGTCTGTAGCGTGTTATGAAGCATGTAAAAACCGAATCCGCCAACGATACATGCGATACCAAAAATAACTGCATGGTTTAGGAATAAAACGCTCACGTAGAATATCGCTAGAGTTAAAGATCCGACACGAACAAACCCCATCTCTCCGAGAAGAGGTAAAAGCCTTTTTATAGTTTTGGTGTAGATAACCCCTCCTAAACCAAAACCGCAAAGTAGGATTCCTATCGTTAGGTAGTCAATTGAAAATTTTTCTTCGAGCCAAATACCCATGAACGCGAAGCTTCCATAGAAAAGTCCTCCCTCAATAAATACAGTCAATAAAACTATTCGACACCAGCGTTGTTCTAGCACCCGCCGGTAGTTAGAAAAGTTTTCTCGTAACGTTATCTTGGCGTTTTGTTTACCTTCGATAGTGTGTTGTCTTCCGTGATTTGCAATGGAAATCAAAATTATCATTGCTAAAAAGAAAAAGGCTGAGAAAACAAAAAACATATCCCGCCAGTTTAGCCAATGAGCTAGCCCTCCTCCCAATAGGGGTCCAAAAATTTGGCCCATCAAAATGAAGCCAATGAACCGACCAAGCATAATTTGACGATTTTGATATGTAGTGTTGTCTCCGATCCAGGCGAGCGAGACAGGAATGATTCCTGCGGCGCCAATACCTGCTAAAAAGCGAAACAGCGTTAGAGTCTCGAGATCTCTCGCGAAGGCAGACCCAAGAGATCCACAAACAAGAATACCGGTTGCTATTGAGACAACGCGAATGCGGCCAAATCGATCACCAAGTGGACCATATAGAATTTGGAATAATCCATACGAAAGCGTAAAGGTCGCGACAATGTGTCCGGCAGTTGCCGTTGAAATTGTAAATTCGCTAGCGACACTAGGTAGTATGGAATCGAAAACCCGTAGATTTGCTCCGGAGAGGAATGCCGTACATGCTAGAGCTAAAAATTGGAAATTCAGGTAAGCCTCGAGTCTTTGTTGCGGTATTTTTAGTTTTTATTTACATTGGAGCATATCAAAACGGCGTTTAGATGTCTGCGTCGTTGTATTACGTGGGGGGGGTATGTTCAGTACATATTTAGAGCAGAAAAATAAAAATCGGAGAAAACTCATGTACATTGGTTTGGTGTTAGCTGTTCTCTGTGTGGTCGGTGCGCTAGCCTCGGGCTTCGGATATCAAGCGGGATTCTGGCATTTCAGAACTGGATTCCAAATTCTGAAATGGTCATTCTTTTTATCGGTTGCGACACTTATTTTTATCCTAGGATCTTTTTTCTTCTTGAAAGCAAAAACTCCGATGGATTGGGGGACTGGTCTTATTGGCCTAGTCATTTGCTTGGTTATGATTTATGTGCCATACAGTTGGAAGCGTACTCTAGATGCTCATCCGTATATCCATGACATATCTACGGATTTAAATAATCCACCTGAGTTTGTGGCTGCGATTAGTTTGAGAGGTCCCGATGACCACCCAGTTGAATACGATGGTCCTGAGGTGGCTGAGCAGCAACGTACTGCTTATCCAGATATAAATACACTTACGATAAGCGGCTCCAAAGAGGAAACTATGAATGTGGTCGAAGGGGTCATCAAAGATCAGGGAATGGAAGTTGTTGACACTAACGCGCAGGAAGGCCGAATTGAGGCTGTAGCGACGTCTGGGTTGTATGGGTTCAAGGATGATGTTGTTGTTCGTATATTGGAGAGCGAAAACGGACAATCCATGATTGATATTCGCTCTAAGTCACGGGTTGGAAAGAGTGATCTAGGGCAAAATGCAAAAAGAATACGAAAAATAGTTGTGGGGGTGACCGAAGCGTTTGAGCGGTAGTTATTTGAATCCTTGAGGCGAGTTAACGTAATCTAATTTTCTTTGAGGATAAACTCCGCGGCTCGCTCTGCAATCATCATAGTCGGAGCATTCGTATTTCCTGATGTGATTCGCGGCATCACCGATGCATCGACTACCCTCAAATTATGCACGCCATGGACTCGCATCTTTGAGTCAACGACGCTGTCCTCATTCTTACCCATTCGACAAGTTCCAACGGGATGAAAAATCGTGGTACCCAAGTTGCCCGCTGCGCTCAAAAGTTCGTCATCGGTATTCAGGTGCGGTCCTGGAAGGATTTCAACAGGAGAGAACCTTTGCAATGATGGCGCCTTCATGATGTGTCTGGTGAAATTGATAGAGTTCACTGCAACTTCTTGATCTTCTGTCGAGGACAGGTAGTTTGGTTGTATAAGTGGATGCTCGTACGGATTAGGCGATTGAATGTGGACTGAACCCCGACTTGTTGGCCGTAGGTTACAAACAGATGGGGTAACCGCAGAAAATTTATGGAGAGGATCGCCAAATTTATCTAGTGAAAGTGGTTGCACGTGCCATTCTATATTCGCAGATTCCTGCGAGGGATCGCTCTTTGCAAATGCTCCGAGTTGGGATGGAGGCATCGTCATGGGTCCAGATCTCAGAAAGAGATATTCGAGTCCCATTAAAATTTTCCCAAATAATGTCCTATACCGGTCGTTAAGGGTTACCGTATTTTCGACTTTATATTGCGTTCGTATCTGCAGGTGATCTTGTAAGTTTTCACCAACCCCTGTGAGCTCTTTTTTCGTTTCAATGCCAAATTTCGAAAAAATACGAGGGTCACCGATGCCAGACATTTCGAGGATTTGTGGACTTCCAATGGATCCTGCGGAAAGTATGGTTTCTTTATGGGATCTAACGACACCAAGCATTGAACCTTCGATGCGGATCTGAACTCCAGATGCTTTCAAACTTTCATCCGGATTAGCATCAATAATTATTTTCTCAACGTGCGCATCCTGCAAGACAGTTAGATTCTTTCGATGTTTTATCGGGTTCAGAAAACACCGTACCGCGTTCCAACGAACTCCATTTCTCTGATTGACTTGAAAGTATGCATTGCCGAAATTATCGCCGGTATTAAATTCCTTGATTTTTGGTATGCCTTTCTCTTCGGCAGCCTCTCGCCATGCATCGAGTATTTCCCACTTGACCCTTGGATTTTGCACCGGCAACTCTCCGCCCACCCCATGGTGAGCATCCTCCCCGTAAACGTAATCTTCCATTTTTTTGAAGTAGGGTAGAACCGTGTCCCACTCCCAGTCCTCTCCTATTAGTTGCGACCATGCCTTATAGTCAGAACGTTGGCCGCGCATGTATATCATTGCGTTAATGGAGGTGCAGCCCCCCATTACTTTCCCTCTGGCGTAGCCGATTGATCGCCCATTCAGGCCGACTTCGGGAGCAGTTTTATACAGCCAGTCGGTTCTAGGGTTATTGATTGTGAATAGATAACCAACTGGAATGGGTATCCAAAAATATTTATCGCTACTTCCAGCCTCTATAAGTAAAACACTATTCTTTGGGTCCGCGCTTAAGCGGTTGGCGAGCAGGCATCCGGCTGATCCTGCTCCGATTATTATGTAGTCGTACGCGCCTAACGTCTTGAGCATTGTTTTTTAGAGTCTCGATTTAAGACCTAGTGCGAAAGCGAGAGATGCGTTGCCGGTACTTTCCAAGCTTCGCTGAAAAGTTCAGCAAGAGAAAATAAATTATCAGCATCCATAAAGATAGAGAAGATGACCGAGGACGATATCGTGGCGGTTGCTTCTGGGTTTGAGCGTCTGAGTTTACCCTCGAGCATTAAATGGCTTTTAATCGGCCTAGTGATTTTGAGGGTCAAGTCAGTTGTATCGTTTCGGTTTCCAAGGGTGGCGTCATTGCGTTCTTCTCTTACCATCGCAAAAAGTTGATCAATAAACTCTTCCACTGCCTCTTTGGTGAACCACACATCAGATTGCTCATGATTTACTCCAGATCCCACGATTTGGACTGTGAAGCGAATACTGTTATCGCTGGGTTCAATAGGGTCAGCCGCTTCAATATCGATATAGGATTCGGAATTTCCAAGTAACATTTGTAGTTATAACCGACTGAATAATAAGGATTCAATGCTGGTGTTTGAATGAAGTAGTGTAAAGTCTTAGCTTTGAGTGTACCTGAATTTCATTTTGACACCCGGGTCTCGTCACAAGCGGTGTCAAATGAAAATATGTCTGCCTTTTAGGGTAGAGGGCCGTGGAAATATGGACGCAATTAAATTATCTGGAGTAAATTTTTCTTACGCTAGGGGTGTAAAGTTAGACTACGTTCTCTCTGGAATCGACCTTGCTGTGGAGGCTGGCCAGTTTTTATCATTTGTTGGGCCAACAGGGTGTGGGAAGTCGACGCTATTACATCTGATTGCCGGACTATCGCAGCCGTCTAGTGGTCAGTTGGATTTATTTGGGCGAGTCTGTGCTGGCGTTAACACTGATTGTGGATATTTATTTCAGTCTGATTCTTTGTTGCCCTGGAGAACGGCACTCGAGAACGTGACTTTAGGGCTTGAGATTAGGGGGGTTGAAAAAAGAAGTGCAACTGAGCTGGGAATGGTTTGGCTTGATCGCGTTCAGTTGAAAAATCATCACCATAAATTTCCTCATGAGTTATCGGGAGGCATGCGCAAGCGTGTCGCGCTAGCACAAACTCTCATTACAAACCCAAAAATCTTACTAATGGATGAACCGTTCTCTGCGCTGGATGTTCAGACTAGGAGTTCGATGGAAAATCTACTTCTTGATTTATGGTCAGCCGATCGAAAAACGGTAATTTTTGTAACGCACGATATCGAGGAGGCAATATCGCTATCGGATCGAGTGATCGTCCTCTCTGCTGGGCCAAGTAGTCACCCGATCGCAGAGTTCCCAGTTCTATTGCCGAGACCTAGGGACGTATTTGAAGTTCGGTTGGCTCCAGAATTTTTGACGATTCAGCGAGAGATATGGGCAAAACTTAAGCAGGAAGTTGAAAAGACCAATGCGAGGTTAATGTGAAGAGTGGCGTATTATTGAGACTGGCTCAATTGCTTTTGCTAACCTCGGTGATTGGCGCGTGGTACGTACTCACAGAAACCGAAGTACTTCCCCCCTTCTTTTTTGGGAAACCACTTTTAGTGTTCGACCAAATCGTCGTTTGGTTTGCGGACCGATCCATATTTCCTCATTTAGGAATCACTTTGCTCGAGACATTGCTTGCTTTCGTAATTGGAACATCCGCTGGACTAGTATGTGGATTATGGCTCGCACTGTCGCCACTAGCGGCGAGTCTTCTAGATCCTTATGTCAAGGCGTTCAATTCGATGCCGCGAGTGATTTTAGCTCCGATTTTTGCTGTTTGGTTTGGTTTGGGAATTTGGTCAAAGGTTTTCTTAGGAATCACTCTCGTATTTTTTATCGTATTTTTTAGCGTTTTTCATGGTGTGAGACAAGTGAATCCGATATGGGTTGCGTCTGCAAAGCTCATGGGAGGTAGTCGGTTCAAACTTTTACGTTATGTATATCTTCCAAGTGCTATGGCATGGGTTTTTTCTAGTTTGCATGCTGCTGTTGGAATGGCATTTGTTGGGTCAGTTATTGGAGAGTATCTAGGATCGGCCAGTGGGGTGGGCTATTTAATTTTGCAAGCGGAGGGCGTATTTGACATTAACGCAGTACTCGCGGGTATCGTGTTGTTAACGATTTGTGCTCTACTACTGGATTGGGTGGTAACGCAGTGTGAACGTTATTTTCTGCGATGGCAGCCGGCGGCCAGCGAGCACAGCGGATAGCTGTGCTACCGATAATTAGAAAAAGAAGCAATGGATATCGCACATAATTTGATCTTAGTTGGTGCTGCACTGGCGTTAATTAGCATTATGGTTAGCGCAATCGCCTCGAAAGCGGGCGCTCCGTTGCTCTTCGTTTTTCTTGCTATTGGCATGATCGCACGGGAGTGGGGTGTGCGTTTTGCTAGTTTTGACAGTGTCTATGTAGTCGGAACGCTTGCTCTCGCGATCATACTTTTTGATGGTGGCATGAGAACACGTGCTGAAAGCTCCATTCGTGAAGTGAGTCCTGCGATTTCGCTTGCAACGGTCGGAGTCTTCGTTACTGCGTTTGTGATTGCTCTTTCGGTTCATTTTATTTTTTCGCTGGGATGGTTAGAGTCATTCCTTATTGGCGCTATTGTAGGTTCTACCGATGCGGCAGCTGTATTTTCACTACTACATGCTAGAGGCTCGCGTCTCAAACAGCGTGTCGGGACAACGCTTGAGATTGAATCTGGCTGCAATGATCCCATGGCGGTATTCCTAACGCTTTTGCTCATTGGATTTATCGATGGTAGTGCGGTTATTTCCTCGATTACGGTTATTTGGGAATTTTTTTATCAGTTTGGGATGGGTTTGATAATTGGCGTTGTTGGTGGAAAAGTTCTTGTGCAAATTATCAAAAAAATAAATATCACCGTAGGTCTTTATCCACTGATGGCAGCTGCTGGGGGGTTGACTGTCTACGGGGCTGCCAGCTCATCTGGTGCAAGTGGTTTTCTTGCCATTTATGTGTCAGGTTTGATTTTGGGCAATACCAAATTACACGCAGCGAATAATATCCGCAAAGTACATGATGGCCTTGCGTGGTTAAGTCAAATTGTTCTTTTTTTAATGCTCGGTTTGTTGATGACGCCGAAGGCGCTCATGGATCATGGTTGGATAGGACTATCTGTGGCTTTGTTCTTAATTTTCGTTGCTAGGCCAGTGGCTACGGTAGTGTCGTTATTGCCATTCCGTTTTCCATGGAAAGAACAAGCGTTCATTAGTTGGGTTGGTCTTCGGGGAGCGGTTCCGATTGTTCTAGCTATTTTCCCGATACTTGCTGGTATCCCGTTAACGGATGTGTATCTCAATATCGCATTTGTATGTGTCTTGTTATCTCTCTTGATTCAGGGTTGGAGTGTTATTCCGCTTGCTGAAAAACTTAAACTGAAATTACCCACTGAAAATACTCCGTATTATGAGGAGAACTTAGAGGTTCCGGGGCAGAGCGATTTAACGATGCTGGGTTATCGTATTGCGGATAGCAGTCCAGTCATTGGGAGGCGCGTTGATTCTCTGTTGCTCCCCGACGATATGCAAATCGTAGCAATTTTTAACAATAACCAATCCGTCCATCCGATCGCATCTCATGAGGTAAGTGTTGGAGACTTGCTGTACTTGATTGTTCCACAGGAGAGCGTGCAAGTTGCGAATCAGGCGCTTCTTTCTGCAGATGAAGTGGCAGAGCTTGAGCAGGCTAATTATTTCGGGGATTTTGTGTTGAATGGTGATGCCAAGATCGAGGACATCGTTGGGGTATATGGTGGTGATGTCCCGTCAAAAATCATGGCCCTTACCTTATCGGAATTTTTGGCTATAAGGTTTAAGGGAAAGTGCGTAAAAGGGGATCGGGTCTTTGTGGGATCGATCGAGTTAGTGGCACGAGAAATTGGGGTAGATGGTATCGTAGCCAAAGTTGGATTGCGTGTCAGGGGAAATTGATACTAGTCATGAATTACGTAATAGGAATGGTTAGGGAGATATAGATGTCGAGTGAGGTTTACTTGTGTGGTGGCCTTCGTACGCCAATCGGTCGCTATGGGGCTAGCTTGTCCGGTATTAGGGCGGATGATCTCGCATCCTTGCCGATCAAGGGGTTAATAGATAAATATTCTCAAGTCGATTGGGAGTTACTCGACGATGTTATTTTCGGATGTGCCAACCAAGCTGGAGAAGACAACCGTAATGTTGCGCGGATGGGTAGCTTACTAGCGGGAATTTCAGTTGGGGTTCCAGCAAGTACGATTAATCGTCTATGCGGTTCAGGGATGGATGCTGTTTCAATCGGGGCGCGAGCGATTAAAACTGGTGAGCTCGAATTCGTAATCGCTGGTGGAGTGGAGAGTATGTCTAGAGCTCCATACGTTATGCCCAAGGCTGAGACTGCTTTCTCGAGGAGCAACGCGGTATATGACACTACCATCGGTTGGAGATTCGTTAATCCAAAGATGTTTAGTTTATACGGTACCGACAGCATGCCCGAAACCGCTGAAAATGTTGCTCGGCAGTTCAATATCTCCCGGCAAGATCAGGATAAGTTTGCTCTCTGGTCTCAGGAAAAAACTGCTATTGCTCAGAAAAACGGGCGCTTTGCTGACGAAATAATTCCGGTTGAAATTCCCCAACGAAAAGGCGGGCCAATTATTTTTTCGGATGATGAGCATCCTAGGGAGACAAATCTTCAGAAACTCTCAAGCTTGAAAGGTATTGTGACGCCAGACGGTACGGTCAGTGCGGGGAATGCTTCCGGGGTTAATGATGGGGCTTGTGCATTGATATTGGCGAATGAGCGCATTGTTAAAAAGTTTCAACTTGACCCTATCGCGAGAATTGTCGGATTTGCTGTTGCCGGAGTTGAACCGCGGATTATGGGAGTTGGACCTATTCCGGCGGTTCAAAAGTTATTGAAACGCACGAAGGTCGACCTAGATCAGGTTGGCGTCATCGAATTAAATGAGGCGTTTGCCGCGCAAGCCCTGGCGGTCACGAGAGAACTTGGTATCGAAGATAACGACTCTCGGGTCAACCCGAATGGCGGTGCAATTGCGCTCGGGCACCCACTGGGGATGAGTGGCGCAAGACTGGTTCTGACGGCAGTGAGAGAACTGCAGTTGAAGTCGCTTGACTACGCGTTGACCACGATGTGTATTGGTGTTGGGCAGGGTATCGCGGGAATTTTTGCGAAACCATAACGCTCGCCTCTCGATGCTTTACTCGCACAAGTTGCGCCGTATCAAAATTAGACGATAGTCAAAAAAGCAGTGTCCTTTTCGGGTTTCGTCAGTTTTAATTTAAGTTCAATCAATTGCTGATCGCGGAATACGTGCAGCATCAAAAGGCTTCCAATTTCATACTGGTCTATTGTGGTTTGCAAATCCCTTGAGGAGACTTGCTTAAAGTCCACGGCTACAATTTCATCTCCCGGGCTTAATCCCGCGAGTTGTCCAGAACTCTTTTCCAGGACATTAGAGAGTTTTGCTCTGCCACTATTTGAGTGGAGGCGAATACCTATGTCAGTCAATGACGGCGTACTCCTCCTCGCGAAATCTTCCGTTTGAATAAAACCCCCCATATCGCCAATGTGTCTTCGGTAACCCAAATTTAATTTAATACCAGCGAACTGAAGCAGATCAGAAAGCGGCAGCTCATCAACCCCTTTCACATACTTTTTGAAAAAATTATTTAGTCGGAGGCCCGAAATTTCTTCTGCAGTTTTTTGAATGCTTTGATCGAGTAATCCAGAATTCTTTGATCCATATTTCCTCCAGAGCTCACGCATTAGCAGGTCTAGCGAACATTTGTTTTTAGTATGTTTGCGGAGATATAGGTCAAGACAGAGTGCGACGAGGCTGCCTTTAGTGTAATAACTCATGATCGCATTTGGAGCATTTTCATCTTGTTTGTAAAATTTAGTCCATGCATCAAAACTGGACTCTGCCACCGATTGTTTCTTCCTGCCTGGAGTTCTTCGTACAGAGGAGATAGTTTTTGCGAGTAGCCCTAAATACGTCTGGAAATCGATCAAACCCGCTCTAAGTAATATAAGGTCGTCGTAGTAAGAGGTAATTCCCTCGAACGCCCAGAGCAATTCGGTATGCATTTCCGTATTTAGCTTATATGGGATAAATGCTGCCGGCTTAAGTCTTTTGACATTCCATAAATGAAAATACTCGTGGGAGCAAAGCCCCAAGAACTGCTGATATTTTGCCTCGTTTGTTTTGCGATTCTTTCGTGGAAGGTCGTCGCGGCTACAGATTAATGCGGTGGAGTGGGTATGTTCCAAGCCACCATACCCATCATTCACAGCATTAACTAAAAAAAGGAATCGGTTTGCCGGCATCGCGCCCCAGAATCGAATGTGCTCAGCGGTTAGGCGTTGCAGATCCGTTGAAATCCTCGTGATATCAACATCTGGGCAACCTGAGATAACAAGTTCGTGTCGTACACCTTTGACCTCAAAAGTCTTCTGAACAAAAGTCCCGATTTCAAACGGATGCTCGATGAGATCTTCGTAATTGTCAGACTCGTATTGTCCCCATCCACGGTGCCGAGGGTTCAGCTGTTTCATTGAAGTTGCGATACGCCATTCTTGTTCCATGGCCTGTTTGCTTGGAATAACAAGTACTCGATGGTTTTCTTGCTCTTTTCCTTCCGCCTTTAAAAATAGGCTAGTTCCATTAAAAAATGCTCTAGTGTCGTCAAGAAATGCGGCACGAACAGATTTGTCATGAGCGTAAACCTCGTAGCAAACTGTGAGATTTTTTTGGCCCCCAGTTATATGCCAGCTGTCTTTATCAATTTTGCTAATTTCTAATTTTTTAGAACCTTCGAAAGCGCTAATTTGAACGATATTTTTTGCAAAATCGCGCACGAGGTAAGAGCCTGGAATCCAAGCGGGTAAAGATACTTTTTGAGACCTCAGTTTCGGATTAGCGATTTCACATCTAACCTCGAATAGATGTGCGTGCGTTTTTTCAAGTGAAACGGTATACGTGACCGATGGTGATATTGTTTTCATACTAAGCGACTAGTTGTTACGTTACTTCGATCGTAAAAAATCGATTATATATTTTGCGGTCTCCTGACTTTGCTCTTGTTGAACCCAGTGCCCCGCATTATCTATAAAAGTTGTACTGAGCATGTTCGTACAAACGGTATCTCGCATGTGCTCTAGACTTCCTGGAGCTTGAAAGTTACCCCAATCATTACTACCGGATAGAAACATTGAAGGTACGTCAATCGTGCGACCAGAAAATGGCAATAGTGCTTGGCGATTTACGCCCTCGATCATGCAGCGATACCACTGCATCCCACCTTGGAATCCATTGATTTGATATTGAGAAGAGTAAATATTGAGCTCATCTTCAGTTAACCACTCGCATGCAGCAATGGAGTCATCGGTTGGCATAAATTCTGCAACTGTTTCCGGCATGGTCTTGTTCGCTTCCATGATGTAGTAGGTAGGCATTTTCGCCAATTCCGCCGCATCCCATCCTTTAAGTTGAAAAGGTTTATTTCCTATCCAATCGGCACTCTTGTGGTGATAATAGGCTCGCAGGAAGTTGTGGACTCCTTGCGAGCATGTAAGTAAGTCCTGATTGGCAGTTTCTCCACCGAAGTAAATCTGATAATGTTTTCTGGGTGGAGATAGTGACAGGAGTTCGACGTCCAAGTCAGATAGATTTTTTGGTCGGTAATTAGAATCCGATGATGAGGTGAGTGGCGCTCCAGTGAATGGGGCGCTCATCATTACACAGGATCGAAAAAATTCTGGGTAGAGAAGACTGCAAGTGCCAGCGACAAAGGATCCAGAGTCATGGCCGATAATGGCGTCGGCATGTTTGTACCCGAGCGCATTTATCAACCCCAGCGCATCTTTTGCTAAATTCGCGAAATTATACGGTGTAATGTCGTCCGAATAACTAACTTGGGTTTTAATTGTTTCTCCGTAACCACGTTGATCTGGAGCCACTACGACGTATCCGGCATCCATGAGAGGAGGGATAATTTTCCGCCAACTGTACGCGAGTTCTGGAAAACCGTGCATTAGTAGTACTAAAGATCTGTCTTTAGTCATTTCCTTCGACCTCAGCACGTGCATGGTTAAGCCATTGCCGTTATCAACGAAGTCTGAAACAACACCTTCAGGAAGTGTTAGGTTAGGGTTGCTGTAGTTTTTATTTTGCATTTGAATAATTTTGAGAGCCTCTTTACTTTATGCCAGCCACATTATCTCGCAAGTTCTGTCACAATGGGTCGCTCAGTTTTTGTTCGGCAAATTAGAGCTGAAATTTATTCCCTATAATATATTCACGATGGCCTTAAGGTAATGTTTGCAGATACCCACTAATTATGATTTCAAAAATTCTTAACCAGATCGTTCTTGCTCTCAGTCTTTTAATTTGGTTCCTGTTGCTGCCGGGTAGTGTCGTTGCTCAGGAAGAGGAGTCGAGTGAGAAGTGGGCGCCGCTCGCAGTCAAGGAGGTGGTCGAATCTCATGATCAGACGTTGATATTGAAGGGCGGAGACCTCATGGTTCGGCAGCAGATTGTTAAGGCTGCAAAGCTTTTTGTGCTTCGCTGGGGACGTGAGAGGGGTCTTGGCGATGCATGGTGGGAGGACAAACAGGAGTATCAGCAGGCGGTTGATGAGTTATTGAGGATTGGCGATCAAATTATGTTGGAAAAATTTGAGTCTGGTGCATGGCTCACAAACATATGGACGGAATACACGGCGAAAAATTTCACTGGTGAGCAAGCCTCAGCGATAGCCGAACATTTTAAGACGGAGTACGGTATGGTCCAACGACGTCTCATGGAATGGTATCTTGGAGAGACTACGCTCTTCTATTACACGTTTACCGATCGCTGGGATTATCGATTAGAAGAAACGCGTAAGCAGTTGGAGGCTCTTCAGAAAGAGGCGCGTACGAGAGTGCCAAACGACAAACTTTCCTGGAAAGCTGGGGAGAAGGAGGCCTACACCTTTATCGCATGTAGTCCAGATAGTGAGTACTGTCCGGGAGTGAAATATTGGAAGATGTTAGCGATCCCAATGATGGGGGCCGTCTTCCGTTACATGGAAGATATCACGCGAGAGATCAAAGCCGCGATGGAGGCGAGAAGAGATTTGGTTGAGCCGTATTTCTTGGCATTTGAAAGATCGCAAGCTTCTCAATAGCTCCCGTTAGTAATGAACATTCGACGGGCAACGATAGGTGATTGCGATACAGTCGCGTCGATTCATGCACGTAGTTGGCAAAGTGCGTACCGTGGGATTCTCAATGATGATTACCTCAACAATGAAATAGAGAAAGAGCGACTCGATCTTTGGCGGGAGCGCTTCGGTAGTCCTGATGAGAAGCAGGTTGTCTTGTGTGCCGAGAGCGATAACGGCGTTGTTGGTTTCCTCTGTGCTTACTTGGATCAGGACGTTACCCTTGGTACCTTCGTTGATAATTTGCACGTTCTTCAAGGTAGTAAACGTTCGGGGATTGGGTCCAACTTAATGAGTGTTATTCGCGATATCAGTATTCGTGAATACTCGGTTGATAAACTCTATCTTTGGGTTCTCGCAATGAACGCGCCGGCTATCCACTTCTATGAGAGCATTGGCGGTCTTCGGAAAGATCAGGGGTATTGGAATCCACCGGACGGCGGAGAGTATCTAAAGTTTCTTTACTGTTGGGGATAAGTAAAAAACCCCTGCCTTTACGGCAGGGGTTTTGTCAGCAACATCTCTTGATTCCGCTCCATTTTTCGGTTTGCCGGTGAGTAAAATACTCAGACCGACTCATGGGTGATGCGTCTTTGTGAGTTATTGCGTGATGAGCGAGGTAGCGCTCGTATGCGTCATCGCCACTCGCCTCCCGCAAATATGACCAGATTGTTTTTAAGAATTTCATTTTGCGGTCTCTCAGTGTAGGCCGGTATGCATAGCCGTGCCTTCCATGTTGGTTTTGACGTATGGTGCTTCTGCAAGCGGCAATACTTTACCGCCATTGACGAACTTGATAGACATGCGAACCATATCGATGATGACTATCCAGAGCAAGATTGCGAACAATAGCGCGAGTGCCGCGTCTATTCGTTTCGCAAATATTAATTGCGGCGCCACCGCGGCGACTTCCGGAGGCAAGGCTCCAGCGGCAAGTTTTTGCGCCATATCAGATGCGCCGGATAAGAATCCAACTGCAGGGTTGGGGCTGAATACTTTTTCCCACCCTGCCCAGGTACAAATTATCGCGAGCCACGTGAGTGGGAGCCCCGTAACCCAGGCGTATCTGGCTTTACCCATTTTTACAATGATTCCGGTCGCCACGCAGAGCGCTATACCAGCTAGTAGCTGATTCGAGATCCCGAACAATGGCCACAGAATGTTAATGCCGCCGAGCGGATCCTTGACTCCTTGCCATAGGAAATAGCCCCACGCCGAGACGAATATGAAACTAGAAAGAAGCGTCATGGGGTAGGACGATACGTTGCCGAATGGCTTCCATATGTGTTTTCCAAGATCTTGCAGCATGAATCGTCCAACTCGAGTGCCTGCATCGAGCGTTGTAAGAATGAATAGCACTTCAAACATAATCGCGAAGTGATACCAAAGCGCGAGAGCGGTGTTTCCAAACGTGCTTGAGAAAATGGTTGCCATACCCACAGCCAAAGATGGGGCTCCTCCAGTTCTTGCAAATAACGTCGCCTCTCCCATCTCTCGAGCTAACTCTTCCATTTGCTCGACGGTTACAGGGAATCCCCATGAGGATATCGTCGCAACCGCATCTGCTGCTGCGCTTCCTACGACTCCAGCGGGGCTGTTAATCGCGAAGTAAACTCCGGGCTCGAGTACCGTTGCCGCTACTACTGCCATGATCGCAACAAACGACTCTAGGGCCATCGAGCCGTAACCAATCATGCGAATTTCCTTCTCATTCGCGAGAAGTTTAGGGGTTGTTCCAGAGGAGACTAAGGAGTGAAATCCAGAGATGGCGCCGCAGGCGATCGTGATGAACACGAACGGGAATAAGTTGCCTTTAAATATGGGGCCCATACCTGTTTCGGCAAATTCCGTTAGGTGCGGCATTTTAACCTCGGGTGCTAAGACTAAAATCGATATCGCCAGTAGAAAAACTACTCCAAGCTTCAAAAATGTCGATAAGTAGTCGCGAGGCGCCAGGAGGAGCCATACTGGGAACACAGCAGCGCTAAATCCATAAATCATGACGAACCATGCCGCTTGCTCCCCGTTCCACATAAACATTTCGCGCAACGATTCGTTTTGGTCAACCCAACCACCTCCCACAACACATACCAAAAGGAGGGCGATGCCGATCAGGGATCCTTCTAAGATTTTTCCTGGTCTTATCCCTTTCATGTAGATCCCGATGATCATAGCGACAGGAATGGTACCTAACACCGTAGCCGTCGCCCACGGGCTGTGAGCCATTGCTCGCACAATCACAAGCCCTAGTACAGCGATGAGAATTAGCATGATCATCATTGTGCCGATTAGCGCAGCCCATCCTCCGATGGGGCCAAGTTCATCTCGGGCCATTTGTCCAAGTGACCTACCATCGCGCCGAGTTGAGCAAAACATAATGATCATGTCTTGAACACAGCCGCCAAGTACTGCGCCGACTAGAATCCAGATCGTTCCCGGGAGATAGCCAAATTGCATCGCAAGCGTCGGTCCAATGAGTGGTCCAGGGCCGGAAATAGCAGCAAAATGGTGTCCAAAAACGACCCATTTGTTGGTGGGGATAAAATCGCGACCGTTACTCAAGCGTTCCGCAGGAGTCGCACGGGTCTCATCTAACGTGAGCACCTTCGCGCAAATCCATGCGCTGTAAAACCTAAACGCGACGAGGTATGTACATACAGCAGCAACAACAAACCATATCGCATTAATAGATTCACCTCTCGTAATTGCTATTCCGCCGATTGCGCTGGCGCCTATTACCGATATGCCTAGCCAAATGAATTTACTGAGCAAAGTTTTTGGCATGATTTCCCCTTATTTCCTTGTATTTTTACGCTCAAAGTTAAGCTACATAAAACAATCCCTAAGTTTGCCAGATTCATCTGGAAACGTAATGTTGCGCCGCAGAATGTTAAAATACGATCTCCTTGTAATTTTTAAAAAAATCAAATTAACCATTGAGTTAGACAAATGTTCAGCAACGATATAAAAATTTCTAAATATGACCCGGAGCTTTGGAATGCTATGCAGGCTGAGGCCCAAAGGCAGGAGGATCACGTAGAGTTAATCGCCTCAGAAAATTACACGAGTCCAGCCGTTCTGGAAGCGCAAGGTTCGGTCCTAACTAATAAGTACGCAGAGGGATACCCAGGAAAGCGATATTACGGTGGCTGTGAACACGTCGATGATGTAGAGCAGCTCGCGATCGATCGAGCCAAACTTTTGTTTGGCGCGGATGCTGCAAACGTTCAACCGCATTCGGGTAGTCAAGCAAACGCGGGTGTTTATATGTCTGTGCTGAAACCGGGTGACCTTGTATTGGGCATGTCGCTCGCGCACGGTGGTCACCTCACCCACGGTTCTCCGGTGAACTTTAGTGGAAAAATTTACGACTTTATCGGCTACGGTTTAGATGAGAACGAAGAGATTGATTACTTTGAAATTGAGCGGTTAGCTCATGAGAAAAAACCAAAAATGATTGTTGCCGGCGCCTCGGCCTACTCGCTAATCATTGATTGGAGTCGTATTGCGAAAATTGCAAAAGAATGTGGAGCGTATTTCGTGGTCGATATGGCTCACTACGCGGGACTTGTAGCCGCGGAGTTATATCCGACTCCGGTTGGTGTGGCTGACTTTGTTACGAGTACCACTCATAAAACACTTCGTGGACCAAGAGGTGGTTTGATATTAGCGAATTCTGAATATGAAAAAGTTATGAATTCATCAATTTTTCCGGGAAACCAAGGTGGACCTTTGATGCACGTGATA